>WGAW01000043.1 GCA_015494675.1 Hydrogenimonas sp.
ATATGTCTCTGCTCCATTTTACCAGCGGTACGACAGGAAAGCCGAAGGGGGTCATTCATGTGCATAAAGCGATCTATACACATTGGGTCACCGGATATTATGTACTGGACTTCCATCCTGACGATATCTTCTGGTGTACGGCGGATCCGGGCTGGGTGACGGGGACCTCCTACGGAATTATCGCGCCGTGGCTGCACGGTATCACCAACGTCATAGACGAGGCGGAGTTCAATGCCGAACGGTGGTTTTCCATACTTCAGGATGAAAAAGTCGATGTCTGGTATACCGCACCGACAGCGATCAGGCGCCTGATGCGTCTCGATGTCGATCCCCTCAAAGAGTACGATCTCTCCAATCTCAGACTTATCCATAGTGTCGGTGAACCTCTCAATCCGGAAGCTGTCTACTGGGGTATGGAGAAGCTGAAACTGCCGATTCACGATAACTGGTGGCAGACGGAAACCGGAGGCATCATGATCGCCAACTATATCTCCCAGACGATACGCCCAGGTTCTATGGGACGTCCGCTTCCGGGCATAGAAGCGGCCATTGTTGAGCAGAACGGTGACGGCACCGCCACAGTCATCACCGAACCCGGAAAGCATGGAGATCTTGCACTCAAACCGGGATGGCCCTCGATGTTCAGAGGCTATCTGCACAATGAGGAGAAATATAAAAAATCGTTCGTGGACGGATGGTATATTTCAGGTGATCTTGCCTACATGGATAAGGACGGCTATTTCTGGTTTGTAGGAAGGGCTGACGATATCATCAAGACATCCGGCCATATGGTCGGGCCGTTCGAAGTGGAGAGCGCTCTTATGGAGCATCCGGCCGTTGCCGAAGTGGGTGTAATCGGAGTGCCCGATCCCGTGATCGGCCAGAAAGTCAAAGCGTTTGTCTCACTCAAAGAAGGGTACGAACCGACCGATGATCTCAAACGCGAACTGATCGGATTCGGACGCAAGGAGCTCGGCGTCGCTGTAGCCCCAAAAGAGATTGAATTCGTCGACAATCTTCCCAAAACCCGCAGCGGAAAGATTATGAGAAGACTGTTGAAGGCACAAGAGCTCGGTCTGCCTCTCGGCGATACCTCGACACTTGAAAAGTAGAGCTTTTCCGCCCTGCAAAGGGCGGCTGACAGCTTGCGGAAGTTTAACTTCGGCAGGCGTTACAAAAGAAGCCTGATTAAAAGGGGGTCAAATGAAACTGAGTCTGGAAAAAGCGAAGAAGTTTTACCGTCAGATGCTGTTGATACGGCGGTTCGAAGAGAAGAGTGCCCAGTTATATACAGAGCAGAAGATTCGCGGGTTTTTACACCTTTATATCGGTGAGGAGGCCGTAGCTACGGGCATAATGGATGCATTGACGCCTGAAGACGGCGTAGTTGCCACCTACCGTGAGCATGGACACGCACTTGTCAGAGGGATACCCGCAACGAAAGTGATGGCCGAGCTATACGGAAAGATGGAGGGGTGTTCGCGCGGTCGAGGCGGATCGATGCACCTTTTCGACAAAAAACTTCGATTTTACGGCGGTTACGCCATAGTCGGGGGAGGATTGCCCCTGGCCGTCGGGATTGCATTGGCGGACAAGCGGATGGGACGAAAAGGTGTCACGGTCTGTTTCTTCGGTGACGGTGCCGTTGCCGAAGGAGAGTTTCACGAATCTCTTAACCTGGCCGCATTATGGCAGCTTCCCGTTCTTTTCGTCTGTGAAAACAATCTCTATGGAATGGGAACCAATCTGAAATATGCCGAATCGGAGACCAATATCGCAAAAAAAGCGAAAAGTTATCGTATAGAGGCTCATCAGGTGGACGGTATGGATGTTATCAAGGTCAATGAAGCGGCACGCAAAGCTGTAGAGCATGTCCGTTCAGGAAAAGGGCCGCAGTTTCTGGAGTGCCTGACTTACCGTTTCCGTGCACACTCGATGTTCGATGCGGAACTCTACCGGACCAAAGAAGAGGTGAAAGAGTGGGAGAAAAAAGGGCCGCTCGTAACCTTCAAAAAGAGGGCCGAAGAGCTCGGTATCTGGTCTAAAATCGATGCGGATGCCATAGAAAAAGAGGTCGAAAAAACGATTGAAGAGGCGGTGGTGTTCGCCGAAAAAGGGACTTGGGAGCCGGTTTCCGATCTCACCAAATATCTCTACTCTGAGGAGGTGTCGTCATGAGCAAGGCTAAAGAGACTACCTACCGCAAAGCGGTCGGAAAAGCGATTGACGATGCGATGAAAAAGGATAAAAGGGTCTTTCTCGCCGGCGAAGATGTCGGCCGCTACGGCGGAAGCTACGCCGTGAGCATGGGGCTGCTTGAAAAGTACGGCCCGGAACGCATCGTCGATACACCGCTGTGCGAATCGGGATTTACGGGAATGGGCATCGGTGCGGCTATGAACGGCATGCGGCCGATCATCGAGATAATGACGGTAAACTTCAGTCTTCTTGCACTCGATCAGATTATGAACAACGCCTCCCATCTGCTTCATATGTCCGGCGGGCAGTTCAATGTACCTCTCGTTATCCGTATGGCGACAGGTGCCGGCAAGCAACTGGCGGCTCAGCATTCGCACTCTTTGGAGGGGTGGTACGCACATATCCCGGGCATAAAGGTGCTTACCCCCGCAACGGTTCAGGATGCACACGATATGGTTCACCTGGCCCTAGACGATCCCGATCCTGTAATCATATTCGAAAATGCGCTTCTTTACAACAACAAGGGAGTTCTCGATACCTCACTAAAACCGCTTCCGATCGGAAAGGCGAATGTGGAGCGCGAGGGAAAGGATATGACCATTTTCGCCTACGGTATCAATCTCTTCAAAGCTCTCGAAGCTGCCGAAACGCTTGCGAAGGAGGGAGTTGAAGCCGAAGTTGTAGATCTTAGGTCTCTAAGACCTCTGGATGATGCGACGATCGTGGCATCGGTCAAAAAGACCCACCGTGTTCTGATTGTAGACGAGGGGTGGAGATCCGGCAGCATCTCGGCGGAGATAATGGCGCGTATCAACGAGCAGGCATTCTTCGAGCTTGACGCACCTATGTACCGTGTTTGCACCGAAGAGGTACCGATCCCCTATCCGAGACACCTCGAGCAGGCGGCGATTCCCAGTCCCGACAAAATTGTCGCTGCGGCAAAAAAGATGATGGAGGAGTCATGAGTATCTATAAAATGCCCAGCCTCGGCGCCGATATGGAGTCGGGGGTTCTGGCGGAGTGGAAAGTCAAAGAGGGTGACAAAGTCAAAAAAGGCGATATCATCGCCGACATAGAAACCAGCAAAGGGGTGATAGAGGCGGAAGTCTACGAAGGCGGCACTGTCGAAAAGATAGTCGGAAAGGAGGGAGTGGAGTATCCTGTCGGCACTCCGCTGGCCGTTATAC
>WGAW01000044.1 GCA_015494675.1 Hydrogenimonas sp.
ACATTCCGCCCCACCGCCTCGATGAGCTGATAGACGCACTGCTGGTGATGATAGACAACCCCTCCGCGGAACTCGACGATCTGATGGAGCATATCAAGGGGCCCGATTTCCCGACCGGCGGCATAATCTTCGGCCGCAAAGGGATACTCGACGCATACAGAACAGGTCGCGGCCGCATCAAAGTGCGCGCGAAGACGCATATAGAGAAGAAGGGCCACCGCGAGGTGATCGTCATAGACGAACTACCCTACCAGGTCAACAAAAGCAAGCTCATAGAGAACATAGCCCAGCTGGCGAAAGATAAAGCGATAGAGGGTATCAGCGAAGTGAGGGACGAGAGCGACCGCGAAGGTATCCGCGTGGTGGTCGAGCTCAAAAAAGATACGATGAGCGAAATCGTACTCAATAACCTTTTCAAATCGACCCAGATGCAGACCACATTCGGCATAATCCTGCTCGCCATCCAGAACAAGGAGCCGAAGGTCTTCACCCTTATAGAACTTCTGAATCTCTTTATCCAGCATAGAAAAACCATAATCATACGCCGCACCATATTCGAACTCGAAAAAGCTAAAGCCAGGGCCCACATTCTCGAGGGACTGCGCATAGCTCTGGACAATATAGACGAAATAGTAGCGCTCATCCGTGCATCGAAAGATGCCGCCGAAGCCAGAGAGGGATTGATGGAGCGTTTCGATCTAAGCGAAAAGCAGGCGCAGGCGATCCTCGACATGCGCCTGCATCGCCTCACGGGTCTGGAGCGCGACAAGATCGAAAAGGAGTACAAGGAGCTGATGGCGGAGATAGAACGCCTCAGCAACATCCTCAAAAGCGAAGATCTTCTAAACCAGATAATCAAAGAGGAGCTTCTCGAGATAAAAGAGAGCTTCTCCACACCGCGTCTTACCGAGATAGTGGACGACTACGAAGATATAGATATAGAAGATCTGATACCCAACGAGCCGATGGTCGTCACTATCACCCACAGAGGCTACATAAAGCGTGTACCGGTCAAGCAGTACGAGAAGCAGCATCGCGGAGGAAAAGGCAAAACCGCCGTAACGACACACGAAGACGATTTTATAGAGAACTTCTTCGTCTCCAATACTCACGACACCCTGATGTTCGTAACCGACCGCGGTCAGCTCTACTGGCTCAAGGTCTACAAGATTCCCGAGGGCTCGAGAACGGCAAAAGGGAAAGCGGTGGTCAACCTGATCCAGCTTCAGCCCGGTGAGAACATCATGGCGATCATACCGACGACAGATTTCGACGAGAGCAAATCGCTCGCATTCTTCACCAAAAACGGTATCGTCAAGCGCACCAACCTGAGCGAATTCAAAAATATCCGCTCCGTCGGCGTGCGGGCGATAACACTCGACGAAGAGGACGACCTCGTAACGGCCAAAATCGTTCTGCCCGAAACGCAGTGGCTCTTCGTGCTGACACAGAAAGGCATGTGCATACGCTTCCCGGTCACGGATGCCAGGGAGATGGGCCGAACGGCACGCGGCGTAACGGCCATCCGCTTCAAGATAGAGGGTGACCATGTGGTCGGCGCCACAACCATAAGCAGTGAGGAGCAGGAACTGCTCACCGTCGCCGAAAAAGGCATAGGCAAACGAACCGAAGCGGGAGAGTACAGACTCCAGAGCCGCGGCGGTAAAGGTGTATTGGCGATGAAGCTCACACCGAAAACCGGAGATGCCGTAGGAGTCGTCATAGTCGACGAGGGCAAAGACCTGATGGTCCTGACTCAGACAGGCAAGATGATCCGTGTAGATATGCAGAGTATCAGGAAAGCGGGACGCAACACCAGCGGCGTGAAGATTGTCCGGCTCGAAAGCGGAGACAGGGTAAACTCGATAGCAAGCTGCCCGAAAGAGGAGGCTGACGAGGATATCCTTGAAAAAAGAGAGGTTGAAGAGCGGTAACGGCAGAAATAGGAACGGTTTTTGCTGGTGACAAAAGAAAACGTTAGGAGTTCTCTATGAAAAAGTGGTCACTGCTTGCCTTGACGCTTCTATCTGCCGCCCTGATGGCCGAAACCTGCCCCGCTCCGCAAGTGGAGAAGAGCAATGGCGCCGAAAGCGCCAACACCGTGAAAGAGCAGGCTATTGTCGCCCCTAAGGCCGAAATAGGCAAAGTCGAACCGATTCGGGCGAAAGAGCCCGCAAAAACCGCATGCGATCTCTGCACCCTCTCGAAAAACAATACGATACACTTCCAGGTTGTCGGCCAGGGTGTCGCCCCCGTAAATACCGTATCGCCGGCACAGGCGATGGCGCTGGCCAAACGTGCCGCCATAGCCGACGCCTACCGCCAGCTCGGAGAGAAGATCTGCGGCGTAAGGGTCGAAGGGCGCGACCTGATAAGAAACATGATGATAAGCCGCTCCACAGTACGGACACAGATCGATGCGATGATCAAAAACGCCAGAATTCTCGATACGAAATTCAAAGACGGTCTGTGCGAAGTGGAGATGGAAGTGACACTGAACGGAAAAGAGTGGTACGCCCGGCTCTCACGCTGACACTTCTTCTGGCCGCAGCCGTTTCGGCCGACGAGTACTACATATACTACTCGCTTACAAGCAGGGATCTGATCGCCGTGCGGGAGTCTTTGAAGATAAGCAGGGCGATGACTCCTCTGCGCGGCAGCACTGAACCGCTCTGCAGCTTCGAAACCGACGAAGAGAGCTTCACCTCTTTTGCCGCGAAAAACCGGATGAAGCTGGCCGAGTGCCTGCTTGAAAACTCCGCCTCCATACGCTCCTACTCCCTCTTCTCCTCGATGACCTCCCAAAAGAAGATAGATATTCTCACGACACCGGTTCTGCCCGTGCAAGTCGAATTTAATGATGGATTGGTTACCATAAAAAAAATCCAGCAGACGGACAGCCATAGATGAAAATCGCGATCGTCGAAGACGATATAAATATGCGCAAATCGCTTGAAATCGCTCTTTCGGACTACGACGAGTTCGAAGTCAAAACCTTCAGAAACGCCAAAGAGGCCCTGAAAAAGCTGGATGAGAGCTTCGAGCTCGTAATCTCGGACATCACGATGCCCGGAATGAACGGCATCGAGTTCGTAGAGGAGTTGCAGGGGCGCTACGAAGTCATCATCATAACAGGAAACGCGACC
>WGAW01000045.1 GCA_015494675.1 Hydrogenimonas sp.
AAAAGCTGGAGAACGGATGGCCGAGCCGGGTCATTGCGATGCAGCGCAACTGGATAGGCAAGAGCGTGGGACTCGAGTTTGCGTTTGAACTGGATGAGGAGAGTCGGGCCAAGACCGGTATGGAGAGCTTCGAAGTCTTCACCACGAGGCCCGACACAATATGCGGCGTCACGTATGCGGCCGTGGCCCCGGAGCATCCGCTGGTAAAATCGCTGCTTGAAAAAGGGCTTATCGGCGATGAGGAAAAAGCCAAAATAGAGCAGATGCAGAGGATGCCGGTACGTGAACGGAATATGGCTGAAAAAGAGGGTGTGCCGCTGGGTATCTACGCTCTTCATCCGGTTACCGGCGAAAAGGTGCCGGTATGGAGCGCCAACTTCGTCCTGATGGAGTACGGCAGCGGTGCGGTTATGGCGGTTCCGGCGCACGACAGTCGCGACTACGACTTCGCAAAAAAGTACTCTCTGCCGATTAAGGCGGTCGTTTTTCCTAAAGAGGGGGATCTTCCGGAAGGTGAAGCGTATACGCAAGACGGCGTGGTCAGAGGCTGCGACGGCTTCGACGGACTCTTCGGTCAGGAGGCCAGGGATGCCATCATAAAATGGTTTGAAGCTCAGGGGATAGGAAAGAGAGTTGTCAATTTCCGTCTCAAGGACTGGGGAGTGAGCCGCCAGCGCTACTGGGGGGCGCCGATTCCGATGATACACTGCAAAGTGTGCGGTGTGGTACCGGAGAAGAGGGAGAACCTGCCGGTGACACTGCCTGACGACGTGGAGATTACCGGGGAGGGGAACCCTCTGGATCACCACCCTACATGGAAGCATGTGAAGTGCCCGAAGTGCGGCGGTGATGCCGAAAGAGAGACAGATACGCTCGATACTTTCGTGCAGTCGAGCTGGTATTTTCTGCGCTATACGACACCGAGAAGATTGTGGGAAGAGACCGCCTTCACGAAAGAGGATACAGACTACTGGATGCCTGTCGATCAGTATATCGGCGGTATCGAACACGCTATACTGCACCTTCTGTATGCCCGCTTCTTCACCAAAGTGCTCAGAGACCTGGGATATATCGATATAGACGAGCCGTTTAGAAAGCTTCTGACGCAGGGGATGGTGCTAAAAGATGGTGCCAAGATGAGCAAATCGAAAGGGAATGTCGTAGATCCCGATGCGCTTATAGAGAAGTACGGCGCCGATACGGCGCGTCTTTTCATCCTTTTTGCGGCGCCTCCGACACAGGAGCTTGAGTGGAACGACAGTGCGGTAGAGGGTGCCAACAGGTTCCTGCGCAAACTCTACGACAGGGCAATAAAGTGCAAGCCTTGCGAAGAGCTCCCACGAATCGACCACGAGGTGCTCAAGAAGAGCGAAAAAGAGGCCAGAAAAAAGGTCTATGAAGCGCTTGAAAAAGGCGAAGAGGTCTACTCCGAGCGCTTCACCTTCAACACCCTGATCGCCGCCTGCATGGAGGCTATGAACGCTCTCGACAAACAGCGAAACGCGGAAGTGTGGCAGGAGGGGATGTGGATTCTTTTGAATCTCCTGGAGCCTATAGTACCCCATATCGCATGGGAGCTCAGCGATCGTCTATTCAAAAGGAACAATTTTGGCTTGATAGAGATTGTCGAGGAGGTTTTCGAAGTCGAAGCGATCCCTATGGCGGTATCTGTAAACGGAAAGCCGAGGGCACAGATAGAGGTCGCGCCCGATGCGACGAAAGAGCAGATTGTCGAGGCGGCCAAGGCGGCCGTACCCAAATGGCTGGAGGGAAAAAGGGTTGTCAAGGAGATTGTTGTACCCAAAAAACTTGTCAACCTCGTTGTAAAGTAGGTGGAGAGAATGAGCCGAAAAGTCGAAAACGGAACCCTGAACAGAAAGCGGCTCGGCTCTATGCTCACAACCCTTTTTTCGTTTCTCCTGCCGCTGCTTGTTTTTGCCGGCTGCGGCTACAAGCCCATGACCTCCTATACGAAGAGGGTCTTTACCGACAAGATATATACGGAGGTAGAGGTCTACCTGCGCGACCCTGAGAACGCCGTACTTGTAAAAGATGCGATGAACGAGGCGATAGTGAGCCGGTTCGGCGCGAAGATCGCCAAAAAAGAGGATGCGACCACGCGCCTCTGGATACGGTTCAAATCGGTCTCTTTCTCCCCGATACAGTACGACGCCAACGGTTATGCAGTATACTACCGCGCAAACGTGAATCTCAGTGTGCGCTACGAATCGCCCAAAAAGCGCGGAACCGAGAGTGTTTTCGGCTTCTACGACTTCCCTATCGAGCCCAATGCGGTCATATCCGACGCCAAGCGTTTCGAAGCGATCCGCTTCGGGGCACAGAAGGCGCTGGACGCTTTCATATCGCGTATGGCGATGAGAGGAGAGAGCCTATGACGATTCAGGAGATTATAAAAAAGACGCTGATGGAGGTGAAGTCGAGGGGGCAGAACCTGACGCCGGACCTCTACAGCGAACTCTTCTGCAAAGAGGCGAAGAGGGCCAACGTAATAGTCGAGGATTGCAGGAGAGTCGAGAAATTTCTCAAAAGGCTGCCTCCCGAGCTTCAAAAAGATCTGAAAAAGAGACACCTTACAACCGTCGACGAGTTGGTGCAGTATATGGCTTCTGAACTCTCGCGCAGTAGCGATACGAAGGGTGCTTCGGAGATAATAGAGTCCTACACCATGCTTGCGAAGAGGCTGCTTCAGACCATAACGCTG
>WGAW01000046.1 GCA_015494675.1 Hydrogenimonas sp.
GTCGAGGTCGCCGAGCGTATCGCCATAGACGATGTCAGGCGCCTGCGGGAGGAGGATCCCGTTACATACAGAATGACCTCCACCGCCGACAACAGGATAACGGTTACCGCTTCACGCTTCATGGTCGACTTGAACCGGCCGAGAGACAAGTGCGTTTACAGAAAGCCCGAAGATGCATGGGGGATGCAGATATGGAGAGAGCCCCCTACCGAAAAGATGGTGGAGCACTCTCTTGAAATCTACGACCGTTTCTACAAAGAGCTCTACGACTATCTGGCGGTTTTGAAGGAGCGCTACGGCCTGTTTGTAGTGCTGGACCTGCACAGCTACAACTACAGAAGAAACGGCCCCGACGCCCCGCCGGAAGATCCTGAAAGAAATCCCGATATAAATGTGGGCAACGCCACGCTGCGCGACAGAAAGAGGTGGGAGCCCCTTATTCAGAGGGCTGTATATGATATGAGAAATTTCGACTACTTCGGCAGAGGTCTCGATGTGAGGGAGAACGTCAAGTTCAAGGGAGGCTATATGGCCGAGTGGATACACCGAAACTTCGAAGGTTCCGCCCTTGTACTCTCTCTGGAGTTCAAGAAGATATTCATGGACGAGTGGACCGGGAATGTCGATCTTGTACAGGTGGAGCGGCTACATACACTGCTGAAATGTACGATTCCCGGAATCGAGGAGTCGCTGAAAAAGATGGGTGCGAAAATATGAGCAAAAGTGTGCGGATCGCCTCCGAACTCATAGAGAAGATAAAAAGAGAGCTCGCCGCCAATCGACCGGTAAGAGAGAGGCTTCCGGGCGGCGGCCTGATACATATAGATCGCCAACTCCCTTTTGTCTGTATCTACCGGGAGCCCGGGGGGCGGGATGATGCCGGAACCCGGAAACTCGTACAGTCTGAAGCCTCGTATATCATTGGCGGCGCGCAGGACGATATCTCATCGCTCGTAGAGGCGGTTGCCCTGACTTTACGGGGGGTCTTCGGTACCTTTTTGATCGTGGAGATATGGTCTCTGCATTATAGCGACTTTCCGAAAGAGATCGTAAAGAAGAGGCGCCCCGCATTCAGGATCTTCTCCGACCGTCCCTCGGAGCTACTTTCGACCGTCGAGACACTCTACAGCCGGTTAGAACAGATCAGCCTGCACCGTATGCAGGCGTCGGTGGAACTTGTTGAGGTCAAAGAGGCGGCACCTGAGGGGATGGCTCCTCTGCTGCCCGAAGATCTGCGCGAAAGAGAGGGGATATATCTTCTGGGGATCGGGGTGCTCCCCTTCTACCGCGACGAGAGCGGCAGGAGGCTCTACCCGATAAAACTCCAAAAACTGCGCCGGAGTTTCGCGAAGGCGATCAGGCAGGCCTTTTTCCGTTTCGCTTCCGACATGACATCCAACTGCCCCACCCACTTCGCGATGCTGGGTCGGCGCCTCGTTACCAAAGCGGTCTGGGAAACGGACAGGGCGCTCGCCGAAATAGACGACTCTTTCGATTTCCTTCTTCTGGTGACTCCGGTAAATACCGAAGAGGAGTGGAGCCGTTTTAGGAGTGACGGCTACAAGGGGGTGCCATACTTTCTCTACAGACCGAGACCCTTCGATATAGCCGATATGAAGCGCAGACTCTACGAGATTCCGATAGGAAAGATAGAAGATCCCACTCTATTCGATCTTTTCGACCAGAAACGCGAAGAGCTCGATAGAAAGCTCACTATGCTCTCGGACCGTGACACACCGAATTTCCTGTATGAGAGCATTACTACATACGCAAAAGCTGAGCCGGAGCTCCTGCGAACCGCCGAAACGATGCTCAAGCTGCTTGGACACAAGAGGCATGAAAATGTCGAAGCCGATGCCGAAACCGGCAGCGTCGATGCGAAAACTTTTGCCGAATATGCGAAAAGAGAGATCGAATACTATAAAAAGATCTACCCGAAGCTATCTTCGAGTGTGCAGGTGCGCAACGATATAGTCGCGGGGGCGATGGTTTCGGGAGGCGACTTCCTGATAGCCCAGAGCGCACACTTTCCCAAAAACCGCATAGAGGCCCTTCTAAACCATGAGATAGGAACCCATATCCTGACCTATGCGAACGGCACGGCGCAGCCTTTTATGCAGCTTCACACGGGGTTGAGCGGTTATGACGAGATGCAGGAGGGGATCGCCGTTTTATCGGAGTATCTGTGCGGTGGAATAAGCGAAGCGCGCCTGAGAGTGCTGGCCGCACGTGTAGTGGCGGTGGATATGCTCTGCGGCGGCGCTACTTTCAGCGAGGTTTTCAATGCCCTTTGCGACCGGTACGACTTCGGTGAAAAGAGTGCCTTCACGATTACGACACGGGTATTTCGCGGCGGCGGGCTTACAAAAGATGCCGTCTATCTTAGAGGGGTCGTCGGTATATTGGAGTATCTTCACGGTGACGGACCGCTGGAGCCGCTCTTTGTAGGAAAGATCTCGGCTGAACATATTCCGCTGATACAGGAGCTGCAGTGGCGTGGAGTTCTGAAGCCGCCTCCTCTATGGCCGCGCTATCTCGAAGATGATGAAGCGAAGGCGCGACTTAGGGAGATAAGAGAGAAAAAACTCGGAATTCTGGACCTGATAGAGAAGGGGTCTATATGAAAATAGCGTTCGTGCTCAACGACACTCTGCATGAGCAGCTGCCCAGTTCGACGATTCAGCTGGCTCTGACCGCCGTACGCATGGGGCATGAGGTGTGGCTCACCGGTGTGGGAGACTTCGTATATAACTGCGACGAACTGGTACATGCGCATGCTAGAAGTGTAAAAATCGGCGACTTTAAAGATCAGAATAGCTACTATGAGGCGATCTGCTCCGACAAGGCCGTAAAAGAGCGCATCACTGTAGACGACCTGGATATCCTGATGCTTCGAAACGATCCGGCGCAGGATGTGCAATCTTCATGGGCACAGCACGCGGCTATAGTGTTCGGCAGAACGGCCATGCGCCATGGAGTGATAGTGCTTAACGATCCGGACGGACTCTCGAAGGCCATCAACAAGATGTACTTTCAGCACTTTCCCAAAGAGGTGCGTGTCGAAAAGGTGATAACGAGAAACTTTTCGGAAATAGAGAGATTTTACGAAAAACATGACCGTACAATGATATTGAAGCCCCTTATGGGATCGGCCGGCAGAGGAGTCTTTTTCGTGCAGCCTGAGGACGCCGCAAACCTTCACCAGATGGCCGATGCAGTATTCAGGGACGGTTACGCTATAGCCGAAGAGTATATTCCCGAAGCCAGAGGCGGAGACACACGTCTCTTTTTGATGAACGGAGTCCCTCTGCAGATAGATGGAGTCTACTGCGCATTCCGCAGGATACAGGAGGGAGAAGATATCCGATCGAACATCCACGCCGGTGCCAGGGCCGAGCCGGTGGAAGTCACACCGCAGATGCTGCGACTCGCCGAGATAGTCCGCCCCAAACTAGTACAGGACGGCATGTTTCTCGTAGGTCTGGATATAGTTGCTGACAAGCTGCTTGAAGTAAATGTTTTCAGCCCCGGCGGGCTGCATCATAAAGAGATATTCAAAAATGTGGATTTCTCAAAAAAGGTGATAGAGGCTCTGGAGAAGAAAGTGCTCTATGCCAAATATTACGGAGGGAATTTCGACAATATCGAGATGAACACGCTTTAAGAGCTGTCAGAAAAGAGTAACCGAGAAGCCGGTAGCTATGTATGTTCAAATATATCAATATATCTTGATATATGAGATTAAATATGCTATGATTCGACTATCCGAAAGGAGACGGTGTGGAGGCTATTGAGGATTTTTTGAAAAGCATAGGGGCGCTCTATGACGAGACGCGGGTAAAACTGCTTAAATTCATAGAT
>WGAW01000047.1 GCA_015494675.1 Hydrogenimonas sp.
CGCATGACAACAGCCTCGAATCGATCACCCAGGCCACAGTCATAGAGTTGGCTGAAAAATTGGGTTACACCGTAGAATTCAGGCGCATCACAAGGGATGAAGTATATATTTGCGACGAAGCTTTCTTTACCGGTACGGCCGCCGAGGTCACACCTGTAAGAGAGGTCGACGCGAGAGTGATCGGCGAAGGAAGACGAGGACCCGTTACAGAGCGGCTGCAGCAGGAGTATTTTGACGTCGTCTACGGACGCAACAGAGATTTCGAACACTATCTGACCTACATATAAAAGGGTGCCTAGGGGCCGACGGATCCCGCACGGGCCGAGCTTGTGCGGGGGAAAATTAAAAACTATTAAAACAAAGGATTTTCATGCCGGCAGACATGAATGACTACTTCAACAAACAAAACGGCGGAGGCGGTGAAAACCGCCCTCCAAAACCTCCGCAATTCATACAGGATTTCGGTAAAAAAGCGACACTTCTGTATGTCGTCGTCATAGTTGCCGCCCTGCTCATATTTTTCAAGCCTTTCGTCGTCATCAACTCCGGCGAGGTCGGGATCTTGAAAACTGCGGGTAAATTCGACCCGAAACCGCTTAGACCGGGGTTCCATCTATTCATACCGGCCATTCAGGATGTTATAGTCGTTGACACAAAGGTGCGTATCGTCAACTACAAGTCGACGGCGGGAGAGGGTGACTTCAACCGCAGGGGCGGGGTTTTGATAAAACCGGCGATAGAGGTGCTCGACGCCAGGGGCCTTCCGGTAAACATCGAACTGACGGTACAGTACAGGCTGAACCCGGACAACGCTCCGCAGACGATCGCGGAGTGGGGTCTGAACTGGGAAGAGAAGATCATCAACCCGGTCGTTCGTGACGTCGTCAGAAACGTGATCGGTCGATACAAGGCTGAGGAGCTCCCCGTAAAGCGTAACGAGATAGCCATAAAGATTCAAAACGACATAGCGAAAGAGATCGACAAACTGGAACACGATCCTGTCGAACTCGTAGCGGTGCAGCTTAGAGCGATAATTCTTCCGTCGAAAATCAAAGACCAGATAGAGAGGGTGCAGATAGCCAAGCAGGAGGCCGAAAGGGTGAAATACGAGGTCCTTCGTGCACAGCAGGAGGCCGAGAAGAAGGCCGCTCTCGCAAAAGGTACGGCGGAGGCGAAAAAGATCCAGGCTCAGGGTGAGGCCGACAAAATCCGAATCGAAGCCGAAGCGCAGGCCAAGGCCAACAGACTGATAAGCGACTCACTTACAAACGAGCTTCTTCAGCTGCGTCAGATAGAGGTACAGGGCAAGTTCAACGAAGCGCTCAAAACAAACAGGGATGCAAAGATTTTCCTTACACCCGGCGGTGCGGTTCCGAACATCTGGATCGACAGCAAGGATAAGCAGAAGAGCACGTCTGTAGAGCGATAGCGCCTGCGTGCATACGATAGAGGACATACAGTATGATTGAGATCGACTGGCAGAAGAACCCGCTCGTTCCGGTAGTTGTTCAGGATGCCGACACAAAAGAGGTTCTGATGCTCGCCTACATGAACAAAGAGGCATTCGACCTGAGCAGAGATACCGGTTACGCACACTACTACTCCAGGAGCCGTAAGCGGCTCTGGAAAAAGGGGGAGAGCAGCGGCCATACTCAGGAGATCGCACGGATGCTTCTGGATTGCGACGCCGATACGGTGCTCCTGCAGGTACACCAAAAGGGTGTCGCCTGCCACACCGGGCGTAAAAGCTGTTTTTTCAACGATCTCGAATCGAAAGAGCCCTCTTCCAAACCTGAAGTGACACCCGCTTCGGTCTACGGCGTTACGGACACCCTGTACCATACGATACTCGAAAGAAAAAACGGCGATCCCAAAAGCTCATATACCGCCAAGCTGATTCAGGGAAGCGAAAACGGCATGCTCAAAAAGGTCGTAGAAGAGGCCGGAGAGTTCTGTTTCGCCTTCAAAGACAACGACGAAGACGAAATCGTCTACGAGTGCGCCGATCTCGTCTATCACGTTCTTGTAGCACTCGGCAAAAAGGAGATATCCCCCGACCGCATCAGACAGGAGCTCGCCCGACGGTTCGGCATGAGCGGTATAGAAGAGAAAAACAGCAGAGACAATGGCTGAGTATCTTCGCAGCTATATCTACTATACCTTCGACTCACTTACCAAATATGACTACCTTGCTATCGGCTGGATTCTGTTTCTGGCCTTTCTGCTTCTGATCCTGGGCGCCGTAGCAAAAAAGAGAGCACTCTCATACCTCTCCCTCCTGTCGGGAGTTCTACTCCTCTTCGCGGGACCTCCGGCCGTAAAGGTCATAATGGACGGCTATCTCAGGAAAGCCGAAGCTCAGATAGAGAAGATAAAGCATCTAAAATACAGCGGTTCACTTATCATAGAGGGGAAGTTGAAGAACTACAGCAAACTCGATTTCAGCCGCTGCGACCTCGCCGTTTCCATATATAGGCCGTCGTCCAATTTTCTGGAGCGCACGGCGGCTCTACTGAAGCCCATAAGAGTCGAAATAGAGCATATCGACTCCCCGCTTGAACGCAATGAGACTAAACCATTCAGAATAATAGTCGATCATTTCACTACGCAGGAGTTCAATCTGACAGTGCAACCGAGGTGCTACCCATGATCTACATGACGATTCTACACTGGCTGGTACTGCTCTTTTTTATCGCACTGTTTATTCTGCTCGTTGTAGTCTCCAAAAAGGAGTCGCGTCCCAACGTCTTCTGGTCGATGGTCTTCGCATCTTTTCTGGTCACTTCGACTGCCGCCGTATTCAGTATGTTCGTCCTGGACAAATATACAAAAAAGGCCAAGCTGGTCTCCATAAAAAACTTCAGAGTGCTAAGATCGGAAGAGATCGTCTTCAAAGGGAAGGTACAGAATGTCGGCAAATTCAGGATCGGGCAGTGCAAATTGACTATCAAGATGATAAACAACCCCCTCGAAGCCGGCAAACTGAGCGGCGGGCAGGTTTTCAAACCGTCCGGCCTGGGGGACTTCTTCTCCATAAAAGATTCAAAGAGCGAGCGTCCCAACACTTTGGAGCGTGAGTTCGTGGTTGCCAAGGGTCTGGAGCCGAAAGAGGTTCGCCCCTTCACGATACATATGAAATATCCGCCATACTTCAGCAAGACACGCCTTATCTACAAGCTATACTGCCATTAGACGGATAGAGTTGCACCTATCCGATCAGTAGATATAGCCCGCCTCTTTCAGCGCCTCTCTTATATGTTTCATCTGAAGATGCTTGTTCCTGCACCACTGCGGTGCGAGCAGCGAATCGTCTCCTATGCCGGCGGTAACCCTCTGAACGCTTATCGACGGAGGAAGCATCTTTATGGACTCCACAAGGAGCCTTATATATCTCTCTTCATCTATGGGCACAAATCTTCCCTTCAGATAATCGACCGCCAGCGCCGTGTTTTTAACTACATAGAGCGGGTGTATCTTGATCGAATCTATCCCCCACGATATAGACTCTCTCACGGTATCGAGCATCATCTCGTCACTCTCTCCCGGAAGCCCGAAAATGACGTGCCCGCAGACATTCAAACCCTTTTTCTTGGAGCGCTCTATCCACTCCTTTACATTCGCACTGTCGTGCCCGCGGTTGATCGCCTCGAGAGTCTCGTCGTAGATCGACTGAATGCCGTACTCTATCCATACCTCATACCTGCCGGAAAGCTCCGCCAGGTAGTCGAGTATCTCCTCGGTGACGCTGTCGCTGCGCGTACCGATACTGAGCCCTATGCACCCGGGCTGGCGCAGAGCCTCTTCGTAGAGAGCCTTTAGGGTCTCTATCGGGGCGTAGGTATTGGTAAACGATTGGAAATAGGCTATGAACTTTCTCGCCCCGTACTTGCCGGCCAGACGCGAAGAGGTGGCAGCATACTGGATCCTAACCTGCTCCAGCTGCTTCTGTAGTAGAGGGTTGCTTTCGCTTTTCGGATTGAGGTAAAACTTTTTGGAAGATTTCGCCAGGTTTGGACTGAACGACTCGTTCAGGCAGAACGTACATCCCCCCTTCGCGACCGTACCGTCGATGTTGGGGCAGGTAAACCCCTGGATACTGAGCGGCACCTTATAGACATCTTCGCCGAATTTTTTGCGAAAATAGCGCCCTATTGTGTAGACTTTTTTCAAACTCCCCCTTTGAGTGTACGAAAAGAGGAGAGCGGCGAAGTTTGCCCTCATCCTCACTTCGCGATTTATACGATATAGTTCCCGTCGAAACAGGCTTTACAGTAGTTTTTGTCATTCCCTACACTTCTGATCAGCCCCTCTATCGAGATAAAAGCGAGAGAATCGGCCCCAATGAACTCACACAGCTCATCGGTACCCATCCTCGCGCTTATGAGCTTCTCTTTCTCCGGCGTATCGACACCGTAGTAGCAAGGATCTGTAGTCGGCGGCGAAGAGATTCTCATATGCACCTCTTTCGCTCCCGCCTCTTTGAGCATCGAGACTATCTGTCTGCTCGTCGTGCCCCTGACTATCGAGTCGTCTATGACGACAAGCCTTTTGCCCTCTATCACTTCTCGGATCGGGCTCAGTTTCATCTTCACCTTCAGATTGCGTAGCTCCTGTGTGGGCTCTATGAACGTTCGCCCTACATAGTGGTTTCTCATTATCCCCAGCTCAAACGGTATTCCGCTGCGCTGTGAATAACCCAGAGCGGCAGCTACCCCGCTATCGGGAACGGGGACCACCATATCCGCCTCTACCGGAAGCTCTTCGGCCAGCTCCTCACCCATCCTCTTTCGGAGGTTGTAGACGTTTTTGCCGAAAACGACACTGTCCGGGCGTGCGAAATAGATATATTCGAAAATACACTTGTGCGGATCGGGTTCGAAAACCTGTATCGATTTCGGAGTCTTGCCCCTTTCGAAAACTATCATCTCTCCCGGCTTTACGTCGCGTATGAACTCGGCACCCACCAGATCGAAGGCACATGTTTCGCTCGCAACCATATAGCCGTCGCCGAGCTTCGCAAGTGAGAGCGGCCTGAAGCCGAAACGGTCTCTGATGGCATACATCTTGCTTCTGCTCTGAATTACGAAAGAGTATGCCCCTTCCACTTTGTGAAGAGCGTCGACAATCCTGTCTATGAGCCTATCCTTTTCGCTCTTGGCTATCAGGTGAATCATGTTTTCGGTATCCATGAAGGTCTGGAAAATCGCCCCCCTCTTGATCAGCTGGTCGCGCACCTCTTTGGCATTCGTCAGGTTTCCGTTGTGTACGATGGCCAGCTCGCCCAGGTCGTAACGGGCGTATACCGGCTGCGCATCGAGTATCGAGTCGTCTCCCGCGGTGGAGTAGCGTGTATGACCTATCGCCATATCGCCTTTGAGCTTTTTTATCTTCTTTTCGCTAAATACACGCGTCACGAGGCCGCGATCTTTTATCATATGGAATTTGCCGTCTTTGTTCGAGCATATTCCCGCAGCCTCCTGGCCGCGGTGCTGAAGGGCGAAAAGCCCGAAATATGCGATCTGTGACGCTCCTTTGACTCCGAAAACGCCTACGACGGCGCACTTTTCGTTCATATCGTTCATTCTACAGTCCCAAACAGTCGCTGATGTCATAAAGGCCGGCCGGCTGTCCGGCAAGCCATTTGCAGGCGCGTACTGCACCTTTCGAGAATGTCTCTCTGCTGGTGGCGGTATGGTTGAGCTCTATGAATTCGCCGTCGTTATAAAACCCGACCGTGTGACGCCCCACCACGTCCCCGCCGCGAACGGCCATTACGCCGATCTCATCTTTCGTGCGCTCACCGGTGATTCCGTCCCTGCAGCTTACACGCACCTTCTCCGGATCGAGCCCCCGACCCTTCGCCGCAAACTCAGCCAGCGTGAGCGCCGTACCGCTGGGCGCATCTTTCTTGTAGCGGTGGTGCTGTTCAACGATCTCTATATCGAAATCTCCGAGTTTTTCTGCCGTTATCTGCACCAGCCTCTTAAGCAGTGCTATACCGGCCGACATGTTCGTGGCATATAGAATAGGCATAATTTCGCTCGCCTCTTCCAAAAGAGCCTGCTGTGCACGGCTCAGCCCCGTCGTCCCTATCACCAGAGGGCGCGGCCTCTGAATCGCCGCTCTCAAAAGCGCTTCCGTAGCCTCGGGTACGGTAAAGTCGATAGCCGCATCGCAGCTGTCGAGAAATATTTTGGCATCGTTGGTTACGAGCGACCCCTCGGGCGCGTGGTAGTCGATTCGGTCGCGCTCACAGAGTGCGGCTACTTCGGTATCCGGATCCTCGCCAAGGTTTTTCACCAGCAGTCGCCCTACGCGTCCGTTGGCTCCATAGACTCCGACTTTCAGCATATACTCTCCCGTTTAAGATGTTCAACATAGGCTATCGCCCCTATCGCGGCGTTTGCACCGTCGCCTGCGGCGCAGACCACCTGTTTGGGGGCCATGATCCTGACATCTCCGGCCGCGAACAGCCCCTCTTCACTCGTTCTCATGGCTAGATCCACGACCACCTCTCCCCACTCGTTCACTTCACAAAGAAAGCTTCCGTCCTCCTGCTTCAGTACGTCGTTGTTCACGATATTTCCGACAAACACAAAGACTCCCGGTACGGCGATGTCGACTATCTCTCCGCTATCTCTCTTTTTTACCTTAAGCCCCTGCACACCCATATTGTCACCGTAGACCTCTTCTGGTACGGCATTGAGCACAAGCTCTATCTTCCCGTTCTCCTTCACCCGTTTTACCGTGGATGGTGCGGCCCTGAACTCGTCGCGCCTGTGGACAAGATAGACCTTCGAACAGATATTGGCCAAAAAGAGAGCCTCTTCGAGCGCGGTATCACCGCCGCCTATTACCGCAACCTCTTTATCGCGATAGAAGAAGCCGTCGCAGGTGGCGCACGTACTCACACCTCTGCCGAAAAATTCGTCTTCACCCTTGAAACCGGCACGTTTCGGAGTGCTTCCGGTAGCTACGATGACGCTCTTTGCGGTAACGACATTGCCATCTCCCAGGGTGACCTTGAAGCAGGGGCCTTCCGGCCTGCTTACACGTACCACTTCGGCCATGTCGTGCTTGAGGCCGAAACGCATACACTGCTTCGGCCAATCCTGCATAAGCTCCATTCCCGTGACCACTTCGGTGACTCCCGGGTAGTTCTCGACCTCGCTGCTTTGGGTGATCTGTCCGCCGGGCATCCCCTTTTCGTACATGACCACATTTTCCAATCCGCCGCGTGTCGCGTAGAGTCCGGCCGTAAGTCCCGCCGGCCCCCCGCCGATAATCGCCAAATCGAGCATTCTATCTCCTTTTTTCAGATACTCTACGGCTCTTTTGCCACCGTATTGAGCAGATATATTCGGCTATCCTGCTTATAGAGCCCTTTGTCGTTCTGCCTCTTGATCATGAAGTAACTGGGAACCTCCCGTATATGGAACCTGTGGATGATCTTCAAAAGCGTATTTGTCCCCGCCGTCGCATAGACGATACCCGGTTCGCTCTCTCTGCGCCGCTGGTAGAGATCGATGGCCAGCACACTCTTTTTCCGCTTCAATTTCCTTATATAGGGAGTGATCTCTCCCATATGGGAACTGTAGACAACGACAATGTAACTATCTTTGTCGGGTACGAATAATTGGGACTTAGTATAGAGTATCATCTCTTTGAAATTGATAAATTTGTACTGGGAGTATTTATAGTTGAAGTATGCGAAAGCGGCGGCAATCATAGCCGCGCCGAAAAACGACGCGAATACGTAGGAGAAGGAGAATAGAGATCTCCTTCTGCCCGCAGCCATGTGATGGAATCAGCCGATCAGAGCGTCGAGCTTCTCGGCGAACGCCTGCTTGGAAGCGGCACCTACCATCTGGTCGACGACCTGGCCGTCTTTGAAAAAGAGGATACTGGGAATGGAGCGGATACCGAACTTGATAGCCAGATCCTGCTCTTCGTCGGTATTGACTTTGGCGATTTTAGCCTTTCCTTCATACTCGTCCGCAAGCTCTTCGATTACCGGTGCGATCATACGGCACGGTCCGCACCACGGCGCCCAGAAGTCTACCAGTGTTACACCCTCTTTTACCGTCTCGTCGAAGTTGCTGCTTGTAAGTTCGATATATTTGCCCATAACGGATCTCCTTGGAAAAAATAGATGCTTCGATTATACCCTTTAAATCTTTAAAAGTTTTTAGTCTGCGTAACCGCTTCGATCATCCGATACGCAAAAACCGGATAGCGATAGCAACTGATTTTACGCAAAAAGCGTAAAATCGTCTCGAAATCTTGGATTTCGTAGCTTCAGGGGGTTGTAGGGCCGCACAGGCCCTGCCGAATTGCGGGCTTGGCCCGGAATTTGCATAACATGAATGTTTTACGCAAAAAGCGTAAAATCGTCTCGAAATCTTGGATTTCGTAGCTTCAGGGGGTTGTAGGGCCGCTCACCCCCTGCCGAATTGCGGGCTTGGCCCGGAGTTTGCGTAACATCAGACGGTGATGTTTTCTATCCAGTCACACTCCGAACCCTTCACTACGAGTGCATCGATCTGATACGGCATATCTACCCCGTTTTTCTGAACATACCACTCTATCGTACGCAGAAGTTTCGATATCTTTGCCGGTGTGATGTTGTAGATCGGCTCGAAACCTCTGCCGCTCTTTACCTCGACAAAGTGCAATACACCATCTTTTTCGGCGATAATATCGATCTCTCCGAAACGGCAGGAGACATTACGGGCCACGATCCTGCAGCCTCTCGAGACCAGGAGAGCAACCGCTGCGGTCTCCGCCATGTCGCCTATAGCCCGGCTCATGCGGGGAGCACCTCCACCTTGACCGACTTGAACGCCGCAGTGAGGATCAGCTCGTCGCACTCGTCGCCGAATAGGTAGTTGATTTTCGATTTTGCATGGTGGAACGTTGCAAAAAGAGTGTCCGGCTTAACTTTCGGGGTGAGTTTGAGCCTAAGCGGAGCGCTCTCTCCGTACTCACTCCTAAGGATCACATATTCGCTATTCGGCAGTCGGTCCGCATCCTCTTCACTGGCCAAAAGTATATCTTCGTCGTATCGGCTGTCGAGCTTTTCGCATCTGTGCGTCTGGGCCGCGTTGTTGTACTGCGCAAGCGTCCTGCCCGTGGTGAGGTAGAAGCCCCCCTTCACACCGCCGGTTCTAAGCTCCTTTACCATACCGCGCTCTCTGTAGGGATTGTAGATGAATCTGCCGAGTCCATCCTCCGTCCTGAAATCGAGCAGATGCAGAACCGGCGTATCTTCCGTATATACCGGCCACTGAAGACCGCGCTTTCTGTGGCGCTTCAAACGGAGATATGTGGCCTGGCTGAAGCGCCTGTGGGCCACCTCTCTAACCTCGTTCCACACCTCCTCGGAACTCGAGTAGCTATAGTTTCCGCGCATCTCGTTTTCAAGCATCATGAGTACCTCCCAGTCATCGGGAAGATCGCTTTGAACCAGCGGCTGCGAAAGGTGCAGACGTCTCATCGCGTTTACATAGACGCCCTCTTTTTCGTATGCCGATTTGACCCCGACGACTATATCGGCGCGCTTGGCTATCTCGGTCATGAAGAGCTCCTGGACCATGATGAACTCAAGCTTTTCGAGCGCCCTCTCTATCTTGTTCTGATTCGGGTGTATATGTGCCACATCTTCACCCATATTTAGCATCGCTTTTATCTTGCCGTCCAGCATGGCGTCGATAAGCTGAGGAGTCATGAGCCCCTCTTTTTCAGGCTTCTGGTAGTCGGGGGCGAAATATGGAAGACACCCCATATCGCACGCTCCCTGCACGTTGTTCTGTCCCCTCAGCGGCATAAGGCCGGCACCCGTTTTTCCGACATTTCCGGTAAGCAGCGCGAGATGGGTTATGGCCATGACCGCGTAGCTTCCGTCGAGATGCTCGGTAACACCGAGCCCCCAGAATATCATCGACTTCTTAAGAGCGTACTCTCTGGCTATCACGGGAATGAGTGTCGCAAGGTGCTCGTAACCGGGAACGCTTTTAAAAAACGTGGGATCGGCATACGGGTCGTTAAGTATACTCTCGCGGAACTCTTCGAAGCCGCTCGTTCTGTTCTCTACGAACTTTCTGTCGTAAAGCTCCTCTTTCAAAATAACGTGTGCCATCATATTCAGCACCAGCAGATTCGCCTCGTATGGAATCACCGCTTTATGCTTCGCATACTTCATCATCTTTATCTCGCGCACATCTATCACCGCTACATTGTCGTGCAGGCGCGCAGCGTCTATGATGCGGTTCGCGACGATCGGGTGCGCTTCGGTCGTGTTCGAACCTATTACGAGTATGAACTCGGCCTCGTAGATATCGTTGTAGGGGTTGGTAGCCGCGCCCTCTCCTATCGTGGCGCGCATCCCTTTGAGGCTCGGGGAGTGGCAGACGCGCGCGCAGTTGTCCACATGGGGAGAATTCATAGCGTCGCGGGTGAATTTCTGAAACAGGTACGAGCTCTCGCAACTCGTTCTTGCCCCGCCGATGGCGCAGAAACTCTCGTCTCCGTACCGTTTTCTGATCTCGGCAAACTTCAATGCGGC
Organism: Hydrogenimonas sp.; assembly: GCA_015494675.1. The sequence goes on from WGAW01000047.1 coordinate 10,565, forward strand.
CGCCCTTATCGCGCTCTTTAGATCCGTCGTGTACCACTCGTCGTTCAGTGCGGTCAAAGAGCCGTCGAGCATCTCCGCTATATGCGGATTCTTTTTCAAAAAGCGCGTCGAAATGCGCGGCTCTCTGACCCGCTCCTCGGACTCTATGAAATCGAACCCGTACTTCCCTTTTATGCAGAGCTTGCCCTGACTTACGTATCCATCCTTGTCGGCCCTGATCTTATGTACGCTGTTGCCCTCCACTTCGGCCACTATGTCGCACCCGACACCGCAGTATGTACAAACGCTCTCTATCTCTTTGTAATGCAAAACTCTCCCCCTCTATTTTGCTTTTACAGAACAGCCGAATCTGCCGGCCTAATCCTCCATCCGTATCATTACCGGACGCTCCAGTACGCTATCGAGCTCGAAAAGGCGCTTGAGCGCGCTCTGCATCGATCTCTCTTCGCAGGAGTGCGTTGCAAGCAGCAGCGATGCCGACCTCTCGGCACCCGGTTTTTGCAGCATAGTCTCTATCGAGATACTCTCTTCGCCCATTACGCGGCTAACCTTCGCAAGGACACCCGGCCTGTCTTCGACTTCAAGGCGAATGTAGTATTTGCTGATTACAGACTCTTTGCCCAGAAGCTCCAGTCCGCTCTCGAGAGGACGCTTGAAACCGAGCATCGGTGGGCTTTTTCCGCCTCTGGCTATCGCTATGATGTCGCTTATTACGGCGCTCGCCGTAGCGTCTCCGCCCGCTCCCGGACCGTAGTACATCGTCTCTCCGACCTTGTCGCCTATGACGCTTATGCCGTTCATCACCCCGTCGACTTTAGAAATCATGCGGCTTTTCGGAACCAGCGTAGGGTGAACCCGCAGCTCGACATAACCGCCGACCTTCTTCGCTATGCCTAGCAGCTTTATCGTATAGCCGAACTCCTTGGCGAAACAGATGTCGGCCTGCGTAATCTGCTCTATGCCCTCTATCAGAATATCTTCCGGTTTGGCGTCTATCCCGTAGGCTATGGAGGCCAGAATCAGAAGTTTGTGCGCGGCGTCGAATCCGCCTATGTCGAACGTCGGGTCCGCTTCGGCGTAGCCGAGCTCCTGAGCCTCCTTCAAAACCGGCTCGAAATCGACTCTTTCGTTCATCATCTTGGTAAGGATGTAGTTTGCGGTACCGTTGATGATCCCGGTTATAGACTCTATATGGTTTGCGCTGAGTCCCTCCCGCAGGGCCTTTATGATCGGTATTCCTCCCGCTACGCTCGCTTCGAACTCGAAAGGAATCTCTCCGGCGGTCTCCTGAAGTTCGTAACGGTGGTAAGCCAAAAGTGCCTTGTTCGCGGTAACGACCGCTTTCTTGTTTCTAAGCGCCTTTTGCACGACCCTGTAAGGCTCTTCGACCCCGCCCATCAACTCGACGACTATATCTATCTGCGGATCGTCGAGAACTTCGTCCACATCGTCGGTAAGCGGTATATCTACATCCCTCCTTTTGGAGAGGTTTCGTACAACCCCCCTTTTCACGACTATCTCTTTGCCGGCCCTTGCGCTGATGATATCGCGGTTGTCCCGCAAAATCTTCGCGACACTCTCGCCGACGGTTCCTACACCGATGATTCCTATGTGGATCATTGTTTCCTCTTTTTTTTGTTATGGGTTATTGGTTTTAGGTTCCGGGTTTTAGTTACTAAGAAGCGGCCGGACGACTGTTTCTCAGTTATCATTTTTCAAGGTGTTCAGGTACCTTTTGATGTTTCTTGCCGCCTGGCGTATGCGCTTTTCGTTCTCTATCAGCGCTATGCGCACATACCGGTCTCCATACTCTCCGAAGCCGATGCCGGGGCTTACGGCAACCTTCGCTTCGGTTAGCAGCTTTTTGGAGAACTCCAGGCTTCCGAGGTGCAGAGCCTCTTTGGGCAGTTTGGCCCATACGAACATGCTCGCACGCGGCTTCTCTATCTGCCATCCGGCTTTCGCGAAAGCGTCTATGAGCACGTCTCTACGCTTTCTGTACTTCTCTATCGTATGGTCCACCTCGCCTTCGAGTTCGTCAAGGGCGATCGTTGCGGCGACCTGTATCGGGGTGAACATGCCGTAATCGAGCCAGCTCTTTATCTTCTGAAGGGCACCCACGAGTTTCGGGTTTCCAACTATGAAGCCCACCCGCCAGCCGGCCATATTGTAGCTTTTTGAGAGTGTATAGCTCTCGACGGCCACATCCTTCGCACCGTCGACCGCAAGGATCGACGGGGTTTTATATCCGTCGAACGTTATATCGGCGTAGGCTATGTCGCTTATTATATAGAAGCGCTCCTTTTTGGCCGTATCGACGAGCCTTTCGTAAAATGCCGGCGTCACTGTCGCCGTGCTCGGGTTGTGCGGGAAATTGACGACCACATATTTCGGTCTCGGTACAGACTCGATCAGCGCCTTTTTGAGGTTTATGAAGAAGAGCTCTTCATCCACCTCGTACTTCTC
>WGAW01000048.1 GCA_015494675.1 Hydrogenimonas sp.
CTCCACCACGGATAGTCGGCAAGGGAGTCGTTTCTTACTATGTTTCTGCCCTCGAAGTTTCCGTGCGGGGTGATGTTCAGGGCCTCGCATATCTCTTTTGTCTCGGCTTCGCTCCACCCCTCCTTTATGAGCGCCTCTTTTACCTCTTCGTAGCTGTATGTGAAGTAGACCCCCTCTGCCCCGTAGCTGTCGGCGTCGCTGGCACTGAAGAAGAGGCCGTTTTTCATCATCTTCTCTTTCATGAACGAGATCGTCTCTTCGGCTACATTGAGATAGAACCGATCTTCGGTCAGACGGTAGGCCCGAAGGTATGTTTCGCAAAGTAGGGCGTTGTCGTATGTCATCTTCTCGAAGTGCGGCACCAGCCAGATATCGTCGGTGCTGTAGCGGCAGAAACCGCCGTCGACAAGATCGTAGATCCCCCCTTTGGCCATATTTTTCAGTGTCTTCTCCACCATTTGCAGAGGCTCCGGCCTTTTAGTCAGCATATGGAGTTCAAGCAGCAGGTTAAGTGCCGAGGAGTGAGGAAATTTGGGGGCTTTGGAGAAGCCGCCGTACTCTTTGTCGAAGAGATCTTCGCACCGGTTTATGGTGCGGTCGATAAGGGAGAGGTCGAGTTTCGTCGCTTTTACCGTGCCATCTTTCGGAGTGAGAAAGCTCTGGATCTCATCTGCGTTTTTTACGATGCTCTCGGGCGCCTCTCTCCACTTTTTGTCGATTATCTCTATCAGCTCCATGAAGCCCATCATGTTGTATTTTCTCTTCGGAGGTATGTATGTGCCGGCGAAAAATGGCTTCTTGTCGGGCGTCATGAAGATGGAGAGAGGCCATCCGCCCGGACGCTGGTTCAAAAGGGCGTGTACCGACTGGTAGTGTTTGTCGATATCGGGCCGCTCCTCCCTGTCAACCTTTATCGATACGAAGCGGCTGTTCAGAAAATTTGCTATCTTTTCATCTTCGAAGACTTCGCGCTCCATTACGTGGCACCAGTGGCAGCTGCTGTAGCCGATGCTCAAAAATATAGGCAGGTTTAGCTCCGCCGCCTTTTCAAACGCCTCATCTGTCCACGGGTACCAATCTACAGGATTGTTCGCATGCTGCTGCAGATAGGGTGAGTCCTCTTTTTCGAGTCTGTTTGCCATATGTATCCCCTTTTTCTCCAACCGATTTTTTACGGCACGATAGTTTAAGCGGATGTTAGCGCCTTTTTTATAAAAAGTTCCACCGATGCCGATATTAAAATGTTCATATGGTAAAAGTGCACATTTGCTACACAAAGAAGCGTTAAAATCGGAGTGATCCGCATAATTCGTACAATGACCGCTGCGCCGGCGTACCCTGCGGGAACGGAAAGGAGTGAAGTTTGGAAAAATCGGTATTACTGGCCATCTCGGCCCTGTTTGTTGCGACATCTCTGAACGCCTATTCGGCAAAAGGGATGGTTGCATACAAGAAGCTATGCAAACATTGTCACGGTTCAGGCTTTAAAGGGGCGGCGATGCTTACGAGTGACGAGTGGGAGGAGATGTTTGCAAAAAAGGCGAAAAAGCTCAAAGAGGTTCACAAAAGCGATTCGGAGGCGAATAAGGTGATGGAGTCACCATACTTCAAACGCCGAATGGATGCCCTGGGCAGATTCTTGCGCAACAACGGAAACGACATGGGAGTGGTTAGAAGCTGCGACGGTCTAAATTGCGGATAGGTCCGCTATAATTAGGTTTCGTAACGTTAGCCTATAAATATTGCAAGAGGAAAGCTATGAGAGTGTCAAAGTCCGTTTTTTTACTGCTTTTTTTCACCATATCCCTGTTTGCGTCTGTCGTAAGTGTCGATGAGGCGTTCAAACCTTCGGCATCTTTTAAAAACGGAAAAGTGCATCTGAAGATCGAGCTGGCGGAGCATATTCACCTGACGAAAGATCTTTTTAAATTCTCTGTGGAGCCGAAAGGGAAGGTTGCGCTCGGGAAATTCACGCTTCCAGCCGCGCAGAAGGATGATTTCGGCGATGAGGTCTATGCGGGAGTGTTTGAAACAGACATACCGATAGAGGTAAAAGATAGAGGGCTCAAGAGTTTCACATTTGTAGTCACATACCAGGGGTGCTCCGATGCCGGCATCTGTTATCCGCCGGTTACGAAGAGATACGA
>WGAW01000049.1 GCA_015494675.1 Hydrogenimonas sp.
ACTCCGAGTGCTTCCACTTTTAGCAGGCAGCCTGTGGTGCGGATCAAAGACCCCTACATCAAGACGAAAAAGAGATTCGTTTTCGAAAAGGGCGGCTGCTCTTTGACGCCGGGCATGATGGAGGCTATAAGGGAGCATACAGGTGCAGGCGGTCAGGTGCTTCTGTTTCTTCCCACAAGAGCGAACTTCAAGTATCTCTACTGCGACAACTGCGGCTTTACGGTGGAGTGCCCCTTCTGCTCGGTAGGGATGAGCCTGCACAGAAACCTGAGAGCTGTTCAGTGCCACTACTGCGGCTATACGGAAAAGATCCCCCAAAGCTGCCCCAAATGCGGATCGATCATACGGAGCGAGAGAATGGGTACGGCCGAAGCCGTGGAACTGCTCAGCGAGGAGTTTCCCGATCTTAAGATACAGCAGTTCGACAAAGATACGATAACCACCGCAAGCAAGCTGCAAAAGGCGCTGGAGAGGTTTTCAAAAAAGCAGACCGACATACTGGTGGGTACCCAGATGCTGGCAAAAGGGCACGATTACCCCGATATTACGCTTGCGATAATACTGGGGCTCGACTATATTCTGGCACTTCCCGACTACAGGGCAAGAGAGAGGGCCCTATCGCTCTTCTTTCAGATCGCCGGGCGTGCCGGGCGCGCCAGGGAGGCGACGGTGATGGTGCAGACAAATCAGCCGGAGTTTTTCGCCGAATATATAGGCGACTACGAGAAGTTTCTAAGAGAGGAGCTGCGTTTCAGGGAGGGTCTCTACCCGCCATCCATGCATCTGTGCAGGCTCCTTTTCGCATCTAAAGATGAGCGAAAATGCGAGGAAAGTGTATCTAAAGTCAAAAGCGCCATAGAGCGTTTCGAGAGGGTCGAGATAGTCGGTGCCGGAAGGGCGCCCATCGAAAAGATCGCGGGAAAATACCGTTTCAACATTCTGCTCAGAGGCCGAAACCGCGGCGATATTTTGCGGACTGTAAAGGCGGTAGACGACGGCAGTTTCGAGGTGGATATGGACCCGGTCGATTTTGCCTGAATGTGGTATAATCGAACTTATGGAAGCTTTGCACTACGAGGAACACTATACAAAAAAGGACTACCTGCGCTGGGAAGGGGAGTGGGAGCTGATAGAGGGGCGTCCCTACGCTATGTCGCCGGCTCCCTCCGTGACCCGTCAGCGGGTGTCGCTTAAAATAGCTATGCAGCTTGAAAACGGTATAGCCTCGCATGGGTGCACAGATTGTGAAGCGGTGCAGGATGTGGACTACGAGATCTCCGACGACACAATAGTGCGCCCGGACGTTCTTCTGTTGTGCAAACCTGTCGACGAGACGGTAGACAGAACTCCCGAAATCATCTTTGAAATCGTGTTTGAGTCCACTATACGTCGTGATGAAACGGTCAAGATGGAGCTCTATAGGAGGGAGGGCGTCGGCTACTACGGACTGGTATATCCGAAGAGGCGAACGGTAAAGCTCTACCGTCTGAGCGAATCGGGAAATTATGTGAAGGTGGACGACTTCAAAGATGAGAAGTATACATTCAGCCTTTCAAGATGCACCATACCTTTCGATTTTTCAAAGATCTGGCGTAGATAGCCGGCGGTTTCGCTAAAATCTCCATCATGATAAAAAGATACCCGACAAAACAGATATTCGTAGGGAACGTACCGATCGGCGGCGATGCGCCGATTTCGGTACAGTCGATGACATATTCGCGCACGGCGGACGTGGAGGCGACGGTGGAGCAGATAAACCGCCTCCATTTCGCCGGTGCAGATATAGTCAGGGTGGCCGTGCCGGACTACGAGGATGCCAATGCCCTGAAAGAGATACGAGAGCGCACCTCTTTGCCGCTTGTGGCCGACATACACTTCAACTACCGCCTGGCGCTGATAGCGGCCGAATCGGTCGACTGCATACGCATAAACCCGGGAAACATAGGTGAAAAAGAGCGCGTCAAAGAGGTCGTAAAAGCGTGTACGGAGCGCGATATACCGATACGCATAGGTGTAAACTGCGGCTCTTTGGAGAAGCGGTTCGAGGAGCGCTACGGCCAGACGGCGAAAGGGATGGTGGAGTCGGCTCTCTACAACATAAAGTTTCTCGAAGATCTGGGCTTTACTAACATAAAAGTCTCGATGAAGGCGAGCGATGTGGAGCGCACCGTAGAGGCCTACAGAACGCTTCGGCCGATGGTGGAGTACCCTTTTCACCTCGGAGTAACCGAAGCGGGAACCGTATTTCACGCCACGATAAAGAGCGCGATAGGGCTGGGAACCCTGCTGCTCGAGGGAATAGGCGACACGATGAGAGTTTCCATTACCGGAGAGCTCGAAAAAGAGATAGAGGTGGCCCGGGCCATACTCAAAGACAGCGGTGTGGCGAAAGAGGGACTCAACATCATATCGTGCCCCACCTGCGGGCGAATAGAGGCGGATCTCGTCAAGGCCGTGGCGGAGGTGGAGGAGAAGACCAAACATATCAAAAAGCCTCTCAACGTCTCGGTCATGGGGTGCGTCGTAAACGCCATAGGAGAGGCCAAAAGCGCCGATGTAGCCATAGCCTACGGCAAGGGGAGCGGTCTGGTCATGGTAAAAGGGGAGGTGGTCGCAAAACTTCCCGAAAAGGAGCTGGTGGAGAGATTTTTGCAGGAAGTCGAAAAGATGGCCGAGAAGAGCGAGTAGATATGATATAATTGTTCATACGATTATTCATATAAAAGGCGGAAGATGCAAAAGATACGCTCCACTTTTACAATCGACAAAGCGGTGATCGACGAACT
>WGAW01000050.1 GCA_015494675.1 Hydrogenimonas sp.
ATTTATGTTACTCCTTTTGCGGGCAAAGCCCGCAAAAGGGCAGGGACTGAAGTCCCTACAACCCCCTAAAGCTTTGAAATCGCAGATTTCAAGACGGCCCCGCACCAAAGTGCGGCGCCGGGAAGGCGATCGTGACCCTCCTTTCAGCCACAAACCCGCAAAAGGGCAGGGACTGAAGTCCCTACAACCCCCTAAAGCTTTGAAACACAAGTTTCAAGACGGCCCCGCACAATAGTGCGACGCCGGGAAGGCGACGGTCGGCCGCTTCCCGGTGCCACTCCATTCATTTTTGTTTATATTATATTGATTAGCCGTTGATAAAGTTTATCTAAAATAATCGATATTAAGCAATGCAAAAAGAGGGGGCTTCGATGGAGTGGGTATTTTTTTCGATCCAGGGGGCGGTAGCGACCGTCATATCCTACTTTCTTATTTTCGTGATCGTACGTACCTTAATCAAGGTCAAGCCTAAAAACTGAGATTTCAACCGCAACTGCGTATCTCACTTTTTACGGTTTTCAAGCCACTCCACAAATAGATCTATACTCATAGGCTTGCTGAAATAGTAACCCTGCGCAAGATCACACCCGAATTTTTTCAAAAACGCCAGCTGCGTCTCGTTTTCGACCCCTTCGGCTACCGTCTTCATCCCGAAATGTGACGCTATGTCTATTATGGTCCTGGTCAGCACCTCATCGTTAGGGCTGATACCTATATCCTGAACGAATCCGCGATCGATCTTGAGCGTCTTTATGGAGAGGTTTTTAAGATACGAGAGCGAAGAGTACCCTGTTCCGAAATCGTCTATGCTGAATCTGAAACCCATCTCCTTAAGCTCCTGCAGCTTCTCGTTGGTCTTCGCATAGCTTCCTACAAAGACGGACTCCGTCATCTCCAGCTCTATTCTGGAAGGATCGATTTCGCACCTCTCTTTCATCGTTCTGATAACCTCTATAAAATCGCTACGCACAAACTCTTTTATGCTTACGTTTACCGCTATGTAGTCAAGATGCAGGTCGGCACAATCTCTGGCCACGGTTTTCAAAACCCACTGACCGAGCTCATGAATCACTCCGCTCTCTTCCGCAAGAGGGATGAAAACATCGGGCGACACCGCTCCTCTTTTGGGATGTTCCCAGCGCAAAAGGGCTTCCGCCCCCACACACCTGCCGCTGGAGATCTCGATCTGCGGATGGTAGAGCAGCTTCAACTGCCCTTTATCTATCGCATTGTGCAGATCCTGCATCATCTCGGTTTTGTCGACGGTAAGCTTCTCCAGCTTCGTATCGAAAAGTCTGACACAGTTTTTCCCTGCCGACTTCGCTTCGTACATCGCCACATCAGCCTCTTTCAAAAGAGTGAAAAAGTCTTTCCCGTGATTGAAGAGGGTGATACCTATACTGACGCTGAAGTGGAGCTTTCTACCTTTGATAACGAAGGGTCTCGCGATCTCTTCTCTTATTTTGCGGGCGACTATCTCGCTCTTGACGGCCGCCTCTTCGGCATCGCCCTCCAGATCCGCAAGCAGAATAACAAACTCATCGCCGCCGAGTCTGGATACGATATCGCCGGTCCGCATTAGGGCGGTGAGACGTTTGGCCAGTTGCTTGAGCAGATGGTCCCCTATGTCGTGCCCCATCGAATCGTTGATCTGTTTGAAGTTATCGAGGTCCAAAAAGAGCAGTGCGTTGTATGTATCGTTACGCTCCGCACGCATCATCGCGATCTTTATGTGCTCGAAGAGCAGTTTTCGCCTGGGAAGGCCCGTCAGTTCATCGTAATAGGCGAGGTAGTCGGCCCTCTCCCTGGCAAGGCGCTCCTTCGTCACGTCGCGTCCGTACAGATTCACACGCTCGTTTCCGTTTCCGATAGATACGACATCGAACTGATAGACGGTATCGCCGTCTCGCAGGGTAACACTCCTGTCTCCGCCGTCGCACACTTTTCTCAAAAAGTGACTCCACCTCTTTCCGGCGTTCGCCTCTATGCGAAAGCGTATCTTTCTGGCAGCATCGTTCTCCACAAGGACTTTACGCGATGGGCACGCAACCTGAAAAACCGGATTCGGATTGCGGATATAAAACTGCGCGAACGACTCGATCTTCTGTTTATCCTCGAGCTCCTGAGATATGTCTTCGACTATCCCGATCGCGCCTACAAGCCTGTTTTTCGAGTCTTTGAGAGCGGTCGTCTTGATTCTGATATCTACATCTATATCGCTTGTCGTGGTATGGTACCGGCCTTCGTAGGTCCCGTCTTCGAGGCCGCTGTAGTCTATGGGTGCACGAATGCTCTGTACAATACGCCTGTCGACGAGACTTTCGAGATTCAGCCCTATCAGTTTCTCGCGCTCCGATTTGAAGATTTCGACGAAATATTGGTTGACGTTTACGATATTGAAATCGGTATCGTAAAAAAATATGCCCACCGGTACATTGTCGAATATCAGATCCATCTCCGCCTTGTGGGCTTTTAGCGCACGGATTACATGAGTGTTTTTTTTCCGCAGTGTCAGGGCATCCAGAATGGTCTTGTTTATACGCCCGGAACTGGATATCAAAAAGGCCAGATAGGCCAGCACCAGAACCCCCATCATCAGTTCCGTCGGCTCGCTGCTTACAAAGAGCCACGCCGCCGTTCCGCCCAGTATCGTGAAGATATATGTGGCCGCCGTAATACGGTCCGAAGAGAGCGTGGTGACGGCTCCGGACGCGAGGCCTCCCATGATAAATGCCATAAGAAAGTCGAGCGCTATATTCTGCCTTCCGAGAAAATACCAGAGGCTGCTCACCCATACGAGAGCACTTAGAAACATTCCTATCCAAAGAAGGAGCCAGGCACGTTTTACCGCGATCTCCTCCTGGTGCGCCTTGTAATAGAGATATGCGACAAGGCGGTAGAACATCACGGCAACGATCAGACTGAACCATATCGCCACACCCGTCTCCGAAGTGGGCCAGTAGACCACCAGCACCACCATAGCCGCAAGAATATTTATCACTATGCTAAAAGGCGCGGAGTTGTAGATCATATCTATCATCTGGCGGCGGAGCTTCTCTTCGTGCGCTCTCATCAAAACTCCTTCTGCATGACGGCTACCGCTTCACCAAGAATATGCAGTTCCGACGGCTCAGTCTCTATGACGGGATATGCGCTGTTTAAAGAGGTGCAGACCCACCCGCCGTCTCTTTCGCTTCGCTCGAGCCGTTTTATAAAGAGCTCTTCGCCGATCCTGACCACATATATCCCCCCGCTTCTCACCTCACAGCGACTTCTGTCCACCGCCACGATATCCCCGTCGTGCAGCAGGGGCTCCATCGAGTCGCCTTTTACCTCGAGAGCCTCTATATACTTCAGACGGCTTCTGCCGCCCAGAAGATCGACCAGTTCCTCCCCTATCCGAATGGTCTCATACTCCTCCTCCCAGTTGAGCGCACCGCTTCCGGCGGATGCGTTTATCTGTCTGAAGTACCTGATCGTAGCGAACTTTTCGGTGCTCTCTTCCAGCGATTTCGGAGCCTGGTCGTAAAGCAGCCAGTTTATGCTGATTTTTCTCCTGGCGCAGAAATCCGATATCTGCCCGAGTGGAAGCGTTCCCCGTTTCTTGAGTACGGAGAAGTAGGCCGGCACTATCCCCAGCGCTTCGGCCACATCTTTATCCAAAACTTTCCGTTCCCCCACCTCGGCACTGAGGATATCCTTCAGCCGAGTCAAAACTTCATCGAAAGATAGCATTTCACATCTTTAGAAATTGATATATTTTGGCCCTATCATACCATACGGGCCTACAATTGTATCTGATATTCAACCCTGTTTAAACAGTTACACAACCGAATAAGCGGAAAAGGAGGCCCAATGATAATACATCTCGATCTCGACTCCTTCTTCGCCTCCTGCGAGAGGCTTCTGAACCCCTCTTTAAAGGAGGCTCCCATAGCTGTCGGAGGCAGGGGCGACCCGTTCATCTTCGACAGCCGCAGCCGAAATATCGACATCACCCTCGAAAACAGCGGTGCCTTCGTACCGACCATATTCTACGACTCCGAAAGCTCCTTCGATGAGTACTTCGTAGAGGGGGGAAAAATACGCGGCATAGTCATCACATCGAGTTACGAAGCGAGAGCCTTCGGTGTAAAGACCGGTATGACCGTAAGAGAGGCGCTTCAGCGCTGCCCGAATCTTACGGTGCTTCCTCCAAACCACCTCTTCTACCACGAGTGCTCACACAACCTGAAGCTCTATTTGGAGACGAAGATTCCGGTGTTGGAGCAGTATAGCATAGACGAATTTTTCGGCGATCTCGGAGGATGGGTGGATGATAGGGAGGTTCCGTATTTCATAGATGAGTTGCGAAAGGATATAGAGGCGAGGTTCGGGCTGCCGGTATCGATAGGGGCCGCCCCCTCGAAGTGGATAGCGAAGATGG
>WGAW01000051.1 GCA_015494675.1 Hydrogenimonas sp.
GCTCTCTACATATCTGTAATCGATACGGCCGGTGAAGAGAAGGTCCGTTTCCGTATAGAGTCCGCCTATCCGATAAAGTGGAGCGGCCCGGAGCTCAAAGGGACCGGCTCCGACGTGGCCATAGAGACACTCGAACTTGTTCATGAAGGGATGGTGATAGTATGAACCGGACCAAAGCGAAGTTTTTAGTTCTCGACGGGGAGAAAAAGGGGACGGAGGTCTATCTGCAGTTCAATCCCTCCTCATACAGTTTCGAAGAGAGTAACGAGTTCAGCGAAAAGAGGCTGATGGGCCTCAAAGGTGTCATAAACCAGTTCACCGGCTCAAAGACGGCCGATTTGTCGCTCGAACTCCTTTTCGACTCTACATCCGAAGGGGGCGATGTACGCGATCTTATAAAACCGCTGGAGAAGATTGCGGCCATAGACCGTGAACTTCATGCACCTCCGCCGTGCCGTTTCATCTGGGGCAGTTTCAGCTACGACGGAATAATTACCGGTATCAAAAGAGAGTTTACATACTTCTACCGCGACGGTATTCCGGGGCGTGTAAAGCTGGGTGTGACGCTCAAGCCCTACAAGCCGGTGGAAGAGATGGCGGCTCAGCTCGATCTGCACTCTTCAGATATCACGAAAGAGAGGGTGTTCAAAGAGGGGGACTCACTCTTTTTGCTGGCTTACAGGGAGTATGGAGATCCCCGGGAGTGGAGAAGAGTCGCCAAAGCCAACGGCATAGACGACCCTCTGAGAATCGAAGCAGGTACCAAACTGCTGCTTCCGCCGAAGGAAAAAGATGAGTGATCTGGCCAGGAAGTACAAAAACTATCTTGCACCGGAAGCGATCGTATGGGTAAACGGCAGGAAGCTTTCAAAGGATGCACTCTCTTTTTCCAATCTGAAGGTGGATATGGTGATAGACGGGGCCGACACCTTCTCCTTCACTCTCTCAGATGCGTTCGACATGCAGGAGATGAAGCCGAAAAAGGCTTCGGAGTTCAGTTTCGGTGATATTGTCGAGATACATATCGGGTATGCCGACAACCGCGAAAGCAAAGAGTCACTCCCCATACTTTTCAAAGGGGTAGTCACCTCGATAGGGTGGAACTTTTCGCAAAACGGCTATCTGGAGATAACCGTAGAGGGCAAAGACTTCTCGTTTCTTATGATGAAGCACAAATTTCGTCGCAAAGAGGGCGACGAGGCGTCATGGAACGACAGGAGCGATCCGGATGTGGTTCGTGAGGTTTTCGAAAGTACCTATAAAAGGGTATTCAGCGCAAAGAATGTAGTGATCGACAGCGAAGGGAGCCCTGTAAGAAAGCAGATACGCCACAAGGAGGAGAGCGACTACGCCTTTTTCGCCTCCCTTGCACAGCGCAACGGCTATGAATTTTTCGTGCAGAAAGATCATTTCTATTTCAGAAAACCGCCAAAAAAATCGAAAGGGGAGATATCGTTGAGGTACGGAAAGGAGATTCTATCTTTCAACCCGGAGTTCAGCGTAGAGAAGCAGGTTTCGAAAGTGAGAGTCGTAGGTCTCGAGTTCGGCCCGGACAAGAAAAAGATCACCGCCGAAGCGCCTGAGGGAAAGAGCGACACCGCCGACGCTTCCACATCAGCTCTCAAAGAGCTTCTGAAAGATCTCAACAATATAGAGTATGAGATAAGAGCGCCCGTAGAGAGTGTCGAGGCGGCTAAAAGATTGGCGGAGTCCAAATACAAGGAGCTCTCTTCGGGGCTTATGAGAGCGCAGCTAACCGCCATAGGTATACCGGAACTGAAACCCGGAATATATGTAAATGTCGAGGGTCTGGGCAGCCGTTTCAGCAAGCCCTACTACATAGCTAAAGCGGTACACACTTTCGGCAGCGGCGGTTACGAGACCTCCCTGGAGCTTCGCAACGACAGTTTCAAACTTACAAAAGGGGGCGGAGGATGAGCGGATTCGACGCAGCGGCCGGGCAGAGGCGCACCCACTCTTCGTTCGCTACGGCCATAGTGACGGACAACAGCGACCCCGACGGGCTCGGGAGGGTGAAAATCCAGTATGCGTGGAGCGGCGATTCGGGTGACTCGTACTGGGCCCGTGTCGTCACTTTCATGGCCGGCAACGGCTTTGGAGGGGTGTTTCTGCCTGAAGTGGGCGATGAGGTTCTCGTCGCCTTCATAGACGGCGATATAGAGAGGCCGGTCGTTGTCGGGTCGCTCTGGAACCAGCAGGATGTTCCGCCCTACGGCAACTCCGACGGCAAGAACGATATACGCTCCATCAAGTCGCGCAGCGGCCACGAGATACTGTTCGATGACAACGGCGACACCGGAGGTAAACTCTCTATAAAGACATCCGGCGGCCACTCCATAGAGCTCGACGACACTTCGGGAGGTGAAAAGA
>WGAW01000052.1 GCA_015494675.1 Hydrogenimonas sp.
GCGGTAGCGGCGTTCACAAACGCCTCCACCAACTCCTACAAACGTCTCATCCCCGGCTTCGAAGCCCCATCGATTCTGACATACTCCAGCCAGAACAGATCGGCTTCGATCCGAATCCCGTTCGGTGCGGGCGAAAAGGCGACAAGAATCGAGACACGATTCCCAGACAGCTCTTCATGCCCGTACCTCGCGTTTACCGCGCTGCTTCTTGCCGGTATTGACGGCATCAAGAACAAGTACGAGCCGGTAGGGCCGATGGATATCGACCTCTTTGAACTCAGCCTCGACGAGATCAGGGAAAAAGGGATCCAGCAGATGCCCCACACTCTCAGGGAGGCGATCGAAGCGCTCATCAAAGACAGCGATTTCCTCAAGCCGGTCATGACGGACGAGTTTCTCGAGACATATAAAACTTACAAGTTCGAAACGCAGATCTGGCCCGACGAGTCGCGCCCGACCGCTTTCGAGTTCAAAACTACATACTCATGCTAACACCTCCGCACCTTCGGGTGCGGACGGCATTCGGCACGTCACCGTTTGGCCGGCCGGCGACTCCCAGGCTGCAAAATCTCCGCCACGATCCGCATTGACACTCGTTTAAATTCGGTTGACGACCTGTTGACCGCCTCTTTGTAAAATAAACCGATACAAAAAAAGGGGCTTTCAATCATGGCTTTAAAACTATTTGCGCTCTTTTGCGCCGTTTTACTGACAATCGGCTCAGCTATGCAGAAACATGAAGAGGATAGAGCGAAGAAGATCTCCGCCGAAATCTCGATTTTCAAGAAATAAGAGTATAATATGTTAAAGATAGACTCCGCGCCCGCGCAGACCCGCCCAAAAGGGGGAAGCATGATCAATATACTTATGATAGAAGACGATATAGATATAAGCGTACTCTTGACAAAATATCTCGAGCAGTACGGCATGAGCGTACAGAGTGTAGAGACCCCGAAAGCCGCGCTCAACGCACTCGAGCTCGACCACTACGACCTGATAATACTTGACCTGACACTTCCCCAGATGGACGGGCTCGAGCTCTGCAAAACCATCAGAAAAGATTACGATACGCCTATAATCATTTCGAGTGCAAGAAGCGATCTTACCGACAAAATCATAGGCCTGGAGTACGGCGCGGACGACTATCTGCCCAAGCCCTACGAACCAAGAGAGCTGGTAGCCAGGGTACAGAGCATCCTGCGTCGGTACCGCCCTACGCTTCAGCCGCAGGGAAGCGATTTCGATCTCGACGAAAGCAAGATGCAGATACGCCACAAAGGGAGGCTCCTCGATCTCACCACCGCAGAATATGAGATTTTGAGACTCTTTCTGCTAAATCCGGCAACCGTTCTGAGCAGAGACTACCTCGCCAACAATGCCGAATCGATCTCATGGGAGAGTTCGGAGCGTACGATAGATGTTATTATAAGCAGAATACGCGCCAAAATAGGGGACAACCCGAAACAGCCGCGTTATATAAAGTCGATCCGCGGGGCAGGATATAAATTTACACCGTGAACCGCCACTCCATATTTTTCAAACTCAACCTGATCTTTCTTTTCGCCCTCGGCGCCCTGATAGCACTTTTTGCGATGATGGTAAAAGAGATAGAGAGCCAGGAGATGCGGATGCTCGAAAAAAAGGCCGTCAAGTGCGAGGCCGACATCCGCAAGATCGTCGTACAGGGCGGTTCGTCGCTGCGAAAAAGGCTCGAAGAGCACGGATACGAGACGATCCTGCATCCGGAAGAGATAAACATCAACCTGCGCCCGCTCTTCCTGCCGCCGCCGCCCTCTTTCCCGCAGAGCCTCAAAGAGCGGATAGAGGACGGGCGTCTTAGGATCTATCGTGACGAGAGCAAGATATATTTCGAACTTGTCGGGCCCAAAAGTTCCAGGATGGTGGCAACACCGATAGAGACATACCGCCCCAAATGGATAGCCATCTTCTTCGGAGGGATGACCGGTATCATCTTTCTGCTCTACTGGACCCTGAGAAGAAGTCTGATACCGCTAAAGACACTGGCCGAACAGATCAGGCGCTTCGGCGAGGGGGAGATGAACGTATCGACCCGCTCAAACAAGCGCGACGAGATCGCCTTCGTGGCCAACCGGTTCGACGCAACGGTCAAAAAGATCAACGCCATGAAGGAGGCGCGTACACTCTTTATGAGAAACATCATGCACGAGCTGAAAACCCCTATAACCAAAGGGAAGCTCAGCGTAGCACTGCTGAAGGAGGAGCAGGAGGCGAAGATTCTGCAGCGCGCCTTCAACCGCATGGAGCACCTGATCCAGGAGATGGCCGAGATGGAGATGATCACTTCACGGTCGCTGGATCTTAAGAGCACCGAGTGCGACTTCCGCTCGCTGGCGAAAGATGCGGCCAACCTCCTCTTCATAGATGAAGAGAAGATCGCCATCTCATGCCACTCATGCTTCATAGAGGCGGACTACAACATGATGGTAATAGTCCTCAAAAACCTGATAGACAACGCGATAAAATACGGAACCGAAGAGAAGGTGCATCTTTGCTTCAGAAAGGGTGTGCTCGAGGTCATAAACAGGGGCGAGCCGATGTCGGAGAGCTTCGAAAAGATACTCGAGCCCTTCATGCGGGACGGAAACGGAGTCTCCAAAGAGAGCTTCGGATTGGGGCTCTATATAGTGCGCTCGATACTCGAAGCGCACGGTGCGACCCTCTCGTACCGCTACGAAAAGGGGTATCACATCTTTTCCATCAACGGTTTAAAGAGGGTCAGGAAACCTTCGCAAAAGGCGAAAGCCTACACAGAGCCCAAAACGGACCGCAGGTGTATCAGATAGCCTTGGCTATGAGCCTGTTGAGCCGCGCGTTGAAATCGGCGATATCATCCACCTCGAGGCCGGCCGCCATCTTGGCCTCATCCAGCACCACATGGGCTATTTCGCGCGTAGCGGTCTCGTCGCCCTTCTCCTGCAACTTTACGAATATCTCGTGCCGCGGGTTAATCTCGAGTATCGGTTTGGGCGGCGTCACCTCCTGACCCATCTGGCGCAGTATCTGCTGCATCGCAATATCGGGGTCGTTCTTGTCGAAAAC
>WGAW01000053.1 GCA_015494675.1 Hydrogenimonas sp.
CAAAACCACATGCGCAAGTTCGAAGGTGGCTTTCGTCGCCACTATCGTACCGTCGAATCCCTCTTTTACCAGTTTCGGTATACGTCCGACATGATCTAAATGTGCATGAGTAATCAGAAGAGTATCGATCTTTTTGGGGTTGAAGCCGAAAGAGCGTCCGTTCCACTCCTCCTGCTTTCCCTGAAACATTCCGCAATCTACAAGAATCCTGATACCGTTTTTCAGGCGGAGCATATGAGATGAGCCGGTAACGACTTCCGCGGCACCGTACGATCTAACAAATGCCATATATGGTCCTTTTTAAACCCAAACTATGCATTAGTCGATACATCATCTGCACCGATCATCAATGAGATGAGCGATCCGCCGAAAGCCTCGACGCACTTTCAACTGCATGGTTTGGTTTGAATCTTTAAAAAAGACCATTTTACAGCAGATTGGTTAACAGAAGATATAAAAAAAGGGAGCCGGCCGCAATGCCGAGCTCCCCTACAAGGCGCTTTTTTGAAAGGCGGGGCTTACATCATGCCGCCCATGCCTCCCATTCCGCCCATCTCGGGCATCGCCGGAGCTGCCGGCTTCTCCTCTTTTATTTCACTCACGGTAGCCTCTGTAGTAAGCAGCAGACTTGCGACTGATGTAGCGTTCTGCAGTGCGATTCTCTCGACCTTGACCGGGTCGATGATTCCCGCTTCGAGCATATCCACATACTCGCCCGTCGCGGCGTTGAAGCCGATGTTTTCACTTTCGGCGTTTTCGACACTGTTAGCTACCACTCCCGCATCGAAGCCGGCGTTTTCGGCTATCTGCTTCAGCGGAGCCTTGATGGCGCGCAGGATTATATCCGCACCGATCGCCTCGTCTCCGCAAAGATCGAGGCTCACTTTGGCGGCTGCTCTTATAAGTGCGGCACCGCCGCCTATTACGATACCCTCTTCGACCGCCGCCTTTGTAGCAGAAAGCGCATCGTCTACGCGGTCTTTCTTCTCTTTCATCTCCGTTTCGGTAGCGGCACCGACTTTGATAACCGCAACACCGCCGCTAAGCTTGGCGAGGCGCTCCTGCAGTTTTTCGCGGTCGTAGTCGCTGGTAGTGTTCTCTATCTGAACCTTGATCTCTTTGATTCTGGCCTCTACCGCAGCTTTATCACCTTTTCCGTCGACTATGGTGGTATTGTCTTTGTCTATTACGACACGTCCGGCCTGACCGAGGTCGGCTACAGTCGCGCTCTCGAGTGTTCGACCGACCTCTTCGCTAATTACGGTACCGCCTGTGAGAATCGCGATATCCTGAAGCATCGCTTTTCTTCTGTCGCCGAATCCGGGCGCTTTTACGGCCGCTATGTTGAGGATGCCTCGAAGTTTGTTGACAACGAGCGTAGCAAGAGCTTCACCCTCTACATCTTCGGCGATAATAAGCAGCGGTCGACCGCTCTGCTGTATACCTTCGAGTACCGGCAGGATATCTTTGAGGTTCGTGATCTTCTTGTCGTAAAGAAGGATATACGGATTCTCCAGAACCGCTTCCATCTTGTCCGCATCTGTAATGAAATAGGGGCTCAGATATCCGCGATCGAACTGCATACCTTCCACCACTTCGAGCTCGTCGATAATACCTTTGGCCTCCTCAACAGTGATTACACCGTCTTTGCCTACCTTCTCCATAGCCTCGGCTATGAGGTTTCCGATGGTCTCGTCGGAGTTTGCGGAGATGCTCGCAACCTGGGCGATCTCTTTTTTATCTTTCACCTCTTTCGCGATCTTCTTGAGCTCTTCGATGATCGCGCCGGAAGCTTTGTCCATACCGCGCTTCACTTCGATCGGGTTTGCGCCGGCGGTTATGTTTCGCAATCCCTCTTTGAAGATGCTGTATGCAAGCACGGTAGCTGTAGTGGTACCGTCACCGGCTTCATCGGCAGTTTTGCTCGCCACCTCTTTAACGAGCTGGGCACCCATGTTTTCGACCACGTTTTTGAGTTCGATCTCACGGGCGACGCTCACGCCGTCTTTTGTTATGCTGGGGGCCCCGAAACTCTTTTGGATAAGTACGTTGCGCCCGCGCGGTCCCATCGTCACTTTGACCGCATCGGCCAGCTTCTTCACGCCTTCGAACAGTTCGTTGCGTGCCGCATCTGAAAAATGGATATCTTTTGCTGCCATTTTCACTCCCTCCTAATTTATTTCAAAATTCCAAGAATGTCGTCACTGCTGAGAATCAGCAGCTCTTTTCCGTCGATGGTGATCTCTGTTCCGCTATATTTGCCGAAAACTACCTTGTCACCCACCTTGATGTGACCCTCCTCTTCAACTTCCGGTCCTATAGCCAGAACTTTGGCCTCCTGGGGCTTCTCTTTCGCATTGTCCGGGATTATGATCCCCGATGCTGTCTGTTGCGGCTCATCAACTCGTTCTACCAAAACCCTGTTTGCTAGTGGCTGGAAACTCATTGACTCTCCTTTCATTCTTGAGATTTAGCAGTTACTTTTTACAAGTGCTGAAATTTTATCCCATTTTTTTTCCATTGTCAAGAGATTTTCCACTTATCTTAGTCTATTTATATCATAATATTGAGTCAGAATGACTCATATATCGACTCATATTTGAATTTTTCCCGTAGCTTTTTTGTGCTACAATAATAAAAATTATGACGGAAGGATATAGGTAATGAAATATCTGTTGAGTGCCATAGCGATTTTGGTCCTGCTTCTGGCTCTTCTCTACGGAGCTCTTTTCACCGCACCCGGCAACGGGCTGCTGAAGCCCGTAATTGAATCGAAAATAGCGGCTAAAGTCCCTCTGCCGACCAAACTGCAGAGATTCGTACTTCGGCCGGACCGTTTCGACATTCTGCTTGAAATCGGCGAAGATACGACGATAGAGGCGAAGGGTTCGATGGACCTCTTCTCACAATATATAGACGCTTCATACAGTGTGGATATAAAGGAGCTCTCCAATCTCGAAAAACTGATAGGTACGAGACTCAACGGCCCTTTCAGAACGAGCGGGAGCGTAAAAGGCGACAAGTCTGAACTGAAGATCGTCGGCAACAGCGATGTTTCGGGAAGTGAAACGACCTATTCCATAGATCTCGAAGAGTTCGAACCGGGCAGTCTCACGGCGAAAGTCGCGCATCTGCAGATCGACAGGCTTCTATATATGTTAAACAGACCCCTCTATGCAAAGGGGAGAGTCGATATAGATGCAAAAATCGCAAACCTCGATATGGAGCATCTCGACGGAACGGTAGTCACCGCTATCAGAGAGGGGCTCGTCAATCCGCGGCCGGTCAAAAGCGACTTCAATATTTCGGTTCCCTCGAACCTCACATTCAAAGGCGACGTAAACACCCGTCTCGACGGTAGCAAAGCCGTATCGAAAGTTGACTTCGTATCCTCCATCGCGGCTCTATCTTCGAAAGCTCTGACCTACGATATAAAAAAGGGGATCCTCACGGCGGACTACCGAACCGAAGTTGCCGATCTCGACAAACTCTTTTTCCTTACCAAACAGCATATGAAGGGCTCCGTCGCAATTACGGGAGATTTAGAGACCTCCAAAGAGAAGGTCCGCGCCACAGCCCACTCCAATACGCTCGGAGGAGCGGTCGACGCACTCTTTGAGAACGGTATAGCCGAAGTGAATATAAAAAATATCCAGACCGTAGCTCTTACCGATATGCTGCTCTACCCGCACATCTTCGACTCCCGTGCCAACGCACAGCTGAAATATGACACGATCAAGCAGCTCGGAACTCTCAACGCACAGCTGCTCAACGGTCAGATACTGCCCAACAGAATGAGCTTCATGCTGCGACAGATGGCCAACTTCGATATCACAAAAGAGGTTTACGAACGGACTACGATCGATACCAAAATCATTAAAAAGAGGCTCATCTCCGATCTCTACATGAAGAGCCGACTCACCGAGATCAGCTCGAAAAAGGGAGTGGTAGACCTCGATAAACAGACCATCGACACCACACTCGACATAAAGATAAGAAAAAAGATGCTGCCTGTAGTCATCAAAGGTCCTCTGACATCTCCAAAGATAAAGATAGAAGCCAAAGAGCTGCTGAAATCGAAAGCCAAAGAGGAGTTGGAGAAACATCTGCCGAAAAATCTAAAAGAGAGCCCCGCAGGTAAACTGCTCAAAGGACTCTTCTAATCTTCGGGACCGAAGCCTCTCTCTGCCGCAAAACGGAGTGCGGCAGAGACCCAAATCTCTTGTAATAGGGATTTGGGTTTTTCAAACTATGGACACGCTTCTTTCCATCGGTATGACAATACCTTTAGTCGAATTTAGACCTATAAAACTCTTCACCCGATCAAAAGCACAATAAAAAAGCACCTCTTTAAGCATAAATTAAAACCCCATAGGGTAGCATTCGTTACCATACAGTAACCGACTTCGGCAATATACCACATTGTCCGTCACTGCACGGATAAGAGGCGGAAGCTCGGCAAACCCCTCCAAAAGGCCGGCATATGTTCAACCCGACGATGCTGCAAAAGATCAGCGCCCGCCTCTATATAGACTCCCCTTCCCCAAATCTCCTTCCAGACAGCGGCTGGCTTCCGGTATACGAGCTTGAAGGCTCAAACAGACTGGGATACCCCGACGAGTACGAAGTTACAGCCGTAAGCTCCGTAAG
>WGAW01000054.1 GCA_015494675.1 Hydrogenimonas sp.
CGAACATCCTGAGCGTCTCCTCTTTGGTGAGGTTCAGGTCGTACTCCCAGATATCCCTGTTTTCGGTATCGCGGTACTCTTTCAGCTTGTCGTAGTAGGGCAGAAGCGAATACTTTCCGTCGTAGCCGCCGAAGAGCCCTTTCAGCGCGAATACCACGCCGTTCTCCCTGTTCGGGTCGGCATCGGCGGCGTAGTTGACCGCATACGAGAGCAGCCTCGAGTTGTACGAAGAGTTTATACGCACAAACGTGTGGCCGAACATCGAAGCGGGCGAGTTTATATGAGCGGACGGAAATACGAGTGTGGCCGATTCCGGGTCTACCCTCTTCAATATCTTCTCATACTCCCTGCACTCAGCTTCGGGCAGACCTTTCAGGTTCAGTCTCTGCGTAAGCCACCTCTTCCTGGCGGGGTACCTGCAGGCTGTGGAGTTGTCGTCTGCCGCCTCTTCGCCGTAGAGCGCTTTTATGGTGGCCACGAGCTCATCTTTTTTACTGACTCTGCCGTTCGCGGAGATGAAAAACGAATCGTCCTCTATTTCACTCTCCCCTCCGCTGTAGTGCAGAAGAAGCGCCCAGTATCTATCTTCATATATCCTCTTTTGCAGGGCCTCTTTCAGGGCCGAATCTACCGGTGAGGCGAAGAGAATAGATGAAAACAGTATCGAAAGATAGATCACGTACTTTTTAATGGGTCGGTCCTGTAGGAAGATTTGAAAGGGCGTAAAAACGCCCTTTTTCGATATTTAGTTGATAGCGGAGATGTTGTCGAGAACGTCAGACATCTCTACGTTTCGGCTTACGTAGATTTTGTTGTAGTTCGCCTGCAAAGAAGCGGAGAATGCAGCTTTGTCTTCTACATTCAGAAGCTCGGCGAGAGTATCGAGTGTTTCACCCTGCCCCATTGCGATCTCTTTTGCGAGTGTATCCATATTTGAAGCTACGAACTCCTGCGCTCTCTCGTTCATTACCAGTTTTGTCTTTTTACACCCGAGAGTACCGCTTGTGATACCGAAAGTCTGGTTGCCTGATGTTCCGTTGGTTGTAGCCTGAAGAGCCAGCATAACGGCAGAACTGTCATCTTTGATGAGCATAGCACCGAGGCCGCAGCCTGTCTGATCGTTTACTCCTGCAAATGCAGATGAGCCTATTACGGCTGCAGCCGTAAGTGTTACAAGAATTTTTTTCATTTTTACTCCTTCTTTTTAGCCGCAAACTTCATGAGTTTTTGCGGCTTGAGCCAGATGGACTTTATACCGCTACCAATTTACCGACAATGAGATACCCGAAAGATTCGATCCACTCAAAACAGAGGTGATATTACGAAATCGGTATCTACAGAAGCAGGAGTGATTTTGCGGCAGTGCAGCAGCGAATCTGAACTGCATCATCTAAACATACCACTGCCTGTAAAATTGGAAATAACGGATGCCATCACCTTTTAGACCGTGACTGACCATACAGTTTTTATCAGTATCAGTTTAAACTGACAGGGAATTTTAATCACTATTAGATAAATAATTTTTGAAAATATGTAACATGCGGAAGTGAAGAGTGTAATTTTGTTTAATTGTAACAAAATGTTACAACTGACGCTGTTTGAACCTACTCCATCTCGAGCCGCATAAGGAACATATCTTCCCCGTCCGTTATGCGCACGAGGCCGCTTTCGCATTTAGGGCAGGAGTAGTCGTGTTCGCTCAAGACCGACTCTTCGCCGCACTCTTCGCAAAATATCACGACCGGCTGTATCTGCATGACGAAATCGGCCTCTTCGCAGATCGTCTTATCTTTGAAGGTGTTGAAGGCGACCTCGAGCAGGTGCGGCTCTACGCCGCTCAATACCCCTATTTTCACCTCTACGCGGGTGATCTTTTCGGCACTGTTCGCGGCGGCGTGCTCTTCACACTGCTGCAGCAGCGCCTGCACTATGGAGTATTCGTGCATCAGCAGATTCTCGGTAGAAGCTCACCCTTGGGCAGCTCGAGATACCTGCTGCTCCCCCACGGGCTGCGGAGTATCACTCTGCCTCTTTTCCTGTCGCTCACGGTGCCGATTATGGCGGCGTCGGCGCAAAAGGGGTATTCGCTCAGACACTCGAGCGCCAGCGTCGCGTCGTCGGGATGCAGAGAGATTATGAAAGTGCCCTCATTCGCCAGGTCGTAGGGCTCGAAGCCGAGCATCTCGCAGATTCCGCGTACCTCTTCGCAGACGGGCAGCTGCTCCTCCTCTATCTCTATGCAGACTCCGCTCGTCTCGGCCCACTCGTTGAGCACGGCGGCCAGTCCGCCTCTCGTGGCGTCGCGCATAGCCCTTATCCGTACACCGGCATCGCACATCGCCTCCACGGCGGGCCAGAGTGTCTCGCAGTCGCTTTTCAGGTCGCTTGTAAGGTCTATACCTTCG
>WGAW01000055.1 GCA_015494675.1 Hydrogenimonas sp.
AAAGTGGATCTGGAGAAGAGAAAAAAGGAGTATCCCCTCGATTGGCTCGGCCGTTCGCTGGCTTACAATCCGTTCCCTCCGAGAGATGTTCACAAGGTGCTCAAATCGACCCCGGAAAATCCGTACAGGATAATCGCCGAGGTTAAAAAAGCCAGCCCCTCGAAAGGTGTGATAAGAGAAGATTTCGACCCGCTGAAGATAGCCCAGGCTTATGAAGAGGGGGGCGCGGACGCTCTATCGGTGTTGACCGAGCCTCACTATTTTAAGGGAGATATCGAGTATCTGACTCAAATTCGCAGATATGTACCCATGCCGCTTCTGCGCAAAGATTTCATTATAGACAGGTACCAGTTGGTAGAAGCCCTTGTATACGGGGCAGATTTCGTACTTTTGATAGCCAAGGCGCTGACGCGCAAACAGCTAAAAGAGCTTCTGGAGTATACATGGCATCTCGGTATGGAGGCTCTTGTCGAGATACATGACAAGAAAGATCTGATAAAGGCGATTTTCGCGGGTGCCAACATCATTGGTATCAACCACAGGAACCTCGAGACTTTCGAGATGGATATGAGCCTTAGCGAAAGGCTCATTCCCCTTATCCCCAACAGCAAGATAATTGTCGCAGAGAGCGGGATACACGAGCATGAGCAGGTCAAACACCTTCATGAAGTCGGTGCCGATGCCTTTTTGGTCGGCGAGCACTTCATGCGGCAGGACGATATAGCCGGTGCGCTGAAGAGGCTGAAACGGGGCGACGACTCCTAACCTCTGCTCCCTTTAGCCTCCTTCAGTAGCTCTATCACCTCTTCGTCGCTTGTCTGGTCGAACCTCTCATAGTGTGCTCCAACCGCCCAGAAGGGCTCCGGAGTCTCTATTACCACCACTTTGTCGGCAAGACGCTCCATCTCTTCGACAGTATCGGCCGGAGCTACGGGAACGGCAACCACGATTTCGGCGGGGCTCTGCTCCCTTATAGCTGCAAGGGCCGCTTTCATGGTATAGCCCGTCGCTATTCCGTCATCGACCAGAATGACCGTTTTGCCGGTTAGATTGCCGAGCGGATTCTCGCTCATTCTGTACATCTTCTGACGTCTGTGCAGCTCCTCCCGCTCTTTGGCAATCACACTATCAAGATAATCTTTCGAGACGCCGAGTCTGTATACGGCCTCTTCATTCAGCACCACACGTTCCGGCTCCCCCTCCACGAGGGCCCCTATGGCAAACTCTTCGTTGAAAGGGGCGCCGAGTTTGCGCACTATTATTACATCGAGCGGTGCGCCGATTCGCTTTGCAATCCTGAATCCTACCGGTACACCGCCTCTTGGCAGCGCCAAAACGACAGGGTTTTCGAACGGGCCGAGCTCTTCTATTTTGTCGGCAAGGATCTCTCCCGCCTCATATCTGTCTTTGAGCATAACTTCTCCTTCAAAGTCTATCAACTGTGAACCGAATAAAAGATGAGCGCCGGGCGCCCTCCTGTTCCGGTTCGGTATAAGAGAGGTATAGCACAATTTAAGGAAAAATTCAAGTTCGGGAGTGCACGCAAGTGCGTGCGGAGTGGCGGAGTCAGGCGTTCAGGAGCTCTTTCGCTATGCGGTTTATGACCCTTCCTTCGGCACGGCTGCCGATTTTGCTTTTTGCCGCTCCCATCACTTTGCCCATATCTTTCATTCCCTCCGCGCCTGTCTCTTCGATAATCTCTTCGAGAATTTTCCTCACTTCATCTTCACTCATAGGTTCGGGCAGGTAGCTTTTTAGAATCTCGAGCTCTTTTTCGTTCTTCTCCACCAGGTCGTCGCGTCCACCCTCTTTGAACTGCCCTATGGCGTCGTTGCGCTGTTTTATCTGCTTTACCAGTATCGCCTCTATATCCGCGTCGGTGAGCTCTTTTCTCTCGTCGACCTCTATCTGTTTTATCGCGCTCATGACAAATCGGATCACGTCACGCTTGAATGTATCTTTCTGCTTCATAGCCTCTTTTAGATCGTTTTGAAGTCTCTTTTTAAGATCGCTCATTATGTACCTTTCAGTTGGAACGGTTTTTGCTGGTGTACATGCAAGAAGTCCAGAAATTTCTGCAATTATACCAAAAGGTTGGAGTGGTAAGAATGAGAAAAACGGAACTGACGGCGCTTTTGGCCTCTCTTCTTCTGCTCGGCGGGTGCAGCGCGCGCAACACCGAGGCCAAAATAGATTTCAAACCGCCGAAGTATGTGGAGCAGATGCCCCCCAAAGAGCCGCAGACAGGCATCTACAACCCCGGCAGTCTCTTCGGACGTGGTGACAGCCCCGTCTTTTCCGACAAGAAAGCTATGAACGTAAACGACATCGTAACGGTGATAATTAACGAAAACATCCTCTCCTCTTCGAGCGGAACCAAGAGCATAGCCAAAACGACGGCGGACAAACTCGGCGGCGGCGTTATGAGCTCTTCCGGCGGCGGAGGATTGATGGACAACATAGCGAATCAGACCAACAAACTGACCAATATAGGGTTCAACATAGACTCCACGGTTAGCTTCAAGGGGGCCGGTACCCACCAAAGAAGCGAGAAGTTCACGACCAACATATCCGCCAGAATCATCAAAATTCTCGAAAACGGCAACTACTATATCGACGGCAGGCGGGTCATGCTAATAGACGGACAGAAGCAGATACTGCATGTATGCGGCGTGATACGCCCCGAAGATATTACACAGACCAACCAGATCGATTCGAAATATATTGCCGATGCGAAGATACTTTACGAATCGCAGGGGGATGTGAAAGAGGCGACCCGGCAGGGGTGGGGCACCAAGATTGTAGAGTCTATATGGCCCTTCTGATTGCGGCAAGCGAAGCCATCAGGGCGCGCCGGCCGTTTTGTCTCTCTACGAACTTCTCTCTGTAGTAGATTATATAGAGCTCGCCGAAGACCTTCAGTAACTCGTTTTTTTTCAGGAGATATTCACTTTTGCCGGGGGCCCCTTCGTTCCTATCGTCATCGACGAAAGTTTCAAAGAGTAGAACACCGCCCGGAAGCAGACGCTTTTTTATTATCGGAAAGAGCCTGCGGTTAAGGTAGTTGAAACACAATATCGCATCGTAGCTTTTCGGAAAATCCTCTATCTTGTCAAGGTCGCTCTCTATGACTTTCACTCCCGGAATCGACAAAAGACGTGAGACCGCCCTGTCGCTAAACTCTATGGCGTCGACATTAAAGCCGAGATTGGCGAGGTATCCGGCATGTCTTCCCATCCCTGCGGCAATATCGAGCACACTCTCGCCGCCTATCTCGTCTATATGCTCCGTAAGCAGTGGGCTCGGTTTCATCGATATAGGCAGTGTGGCATACTTTTCGTTCCATCTCTCTTTGTCTTCTATCACAGTTTGCCTTCTGTCTGAATCAGGGCCATGGCCCCTGCAATTTTACCATCCTGCTCCATAGGTACGGTTTTTATTCTAATATATAGTTTTTTCCCGTCGGGACTCTCTTTGACCGCACCGCCGGCTATACTCTCTTTTTGATCGAGAGTCTCTTTGAAAAGCGTCACGATCCATCCGTCGTCGATTGTGTTCAGATCTCTGAAGTTCTCCTTGTCTGGGTCGAGACCCAGGTAGGTGAGCCCCAGTTCGTTGTATAGGGTTATATGAAGGTTGTTGTCGTAGTAGATAACGCCGGCCGGAAGGTATGACAGAAGCATCTCCAACTGCTTCGCCTTCTCGTCAAGCTCTCTGTTAGTTACGGTCACGAGATGCGAAAGCGCCCTCTGTATCTCTGACTCTTCAATATTGTGTACAATCATGCAGACCGCTTCCGTATCGGAAGATCCGTGTCCTTCACTGAGGCCTATGACGCTGCACGAACTGTTCTGGAGGCAGTTTCTACCCTCTTTGTGCACAAACTCACCGTAACCGAAGTAGCCGCTCACCGAAGCCGCATTTGCAAAGAGATCGACCTGTTTGGCGCTTATCTCCTTTAAAAATCTCTTCCGCTCCATACCGGAGTAGATGAAGAAGCTCTCTATATGCGTGTCGTTGAGAATCTTCAGGCCGTGAAACGACTTCGAGACTATCCTGTTTTTGTCCAGGTATCCGAATCTGCAAATACTCCCTTGCGGTACATTCCCCATAAAGACCAGAGCGCCGTCACCGGTTACGGCGACTACGTTTCTGTTCAACAGGCACCCGTTACGCTCGAATACCAGTGAGATCTCGAAACCGCTCCTTGGCAGATTGTCGACGAAATGATTACCAAGGTAGTGCCTGAAGATTTCGGCGGCTTTTTGACCGTTTATCTCGTATACGATATTTTTTTCCGATTTCGATATGTTCAGGGCCGGACCGACAACTTCCCAACCTTCGATTGATTCGCTTTGAATATTCAGCTGTTTTCCGCTCAACGCTATGCCCACCACCCCTCTCGATAGAATCTTGTCGTCATGAATTACGAATGTTTCGAAAAACTTTCCGTTATCAGCGGCGACTCCGCCGCATACGGGCACTCCGGGAGCCGTTTCGTTCACGCCGGCAAGAAAATCGTCGGCGTTTACATAGAGACCTTCGGTATAGAGAATCAGAAGTTTCGTATCCTTTTTTACGAGCTTGTCGGCCATGATTTGGCCCGCTTCCGTGCTGCTGTCGGGTGTTATTGCGTCTATCGAGAGGGAGGTGATCTTCGTCTTTTTGAAAGTGGATATCGAGATAAGGGTTTTATGTGAAGTGAGCTTTCGGTCCGATATCTCACCGCCGGTAGTGATTCCCGCTATTACTGCATCGGGGAAAAATACCTTGATCTCCCTGACCAGTTTTTCTAGCATCGTGCGTGAAGAGCTGCCTGAGAATATCTGAACCAGCACCGATTTTGCACTATTTATCTCATCCATTGGCAAAAGGTGGAATGTCAATGCCGATTCATAATAGATATTGTATGTCTGCATATTACCCTTCTGCGCAATCGTTTTGCGTTATATCGGCATTTTGCACCGGCTTGTTTAATATATGTAAACAAAAGAGAGGCTCATGAGTCGGTGTAAACAGACCCTCTCTATACTATAGTATAATTTTGCAAAATAAGGAAAAGAAGTGGTTGTAACGATACAAAACAGCACTATAGAGATAGATGAAGTTTCGAGGCTCTATCCCGCTGCGATCATCAGGTACGCGGACGGTACGGTAACACCGATCTCGCTGGAGTGGTTCGAGCAGATGGCCAACGACGACGTGGAGC
>WGAW01000056.1 GCA_015494675.1 Hydrogenimonas sp.
CCGTTTTGCGCCGCCCTTCTCGCCTCCTTCAATATCAGCTCCGCGGGAATCGATATCTCCTCTCCTCGCGTATGCGGCACTATGCAGAACGTACACTGCTTGTCGCATCCGATTGAGATGTTGATATACGCTTTATAGGGGGATGTCCTGAACTCCCCGAAAGCGTACCTGCTCTCGTCGTAGTCTATATCGACCTCCACGGCTTTGGGGCGGTGGATGACCTCCGTTATCTTGCTGACGTTCCTGGCCCCGAGCACGAAGTCGACCGAAGGCGCCCTCTTTATTATCTCTTCGCCCAGATGGCTCGCCGTGCATCCGCAAACGCCGATCTTGGCTCCGCTCTTTTTTCTTTTGGCAAACTGCCCGATCTCGCTGAAGAGTTTATGGACCGGCTTCTCGCGTACACTGCATGTATTTATCAGGATCAGGTCGGCCTCTTCGAGGTTACGCGCGGCCTCGAAACCCTCTTTTTGCGTAAGCTCGGCAATCATATGCTCGCTGTCGCGAACGTTCATCGCGCAGCCGAGCGTCTCGATATAGTACTTTTTACCCACTGACTCGAATCTCCGCACTCATCTGAGAATATGGACTTCATAGAGGTAGTCGTTTTCGTTGAGTCCGAAACGGATCTCCCTGAAGTAGACGCTGTAACCCTTCTCTTCGAAATGCTCCACCATCTCCATCAGATCTTTGTGGGAGTTCTCCCTGTCGAAATAGAATATCTTCTGCCCCTCTTTTTCGAGCTCTTTCTCTATCTTCTCCACCGTAATCGACTTCGGCTTGGCTTTGAGTTCGGTTCTTGCCGCTTTCAGTTCCATATAATCTTTCCTCTTCAATTTATGTATGTAACGTAACGTTATGTATAGTTCAATGAAATATTGTAGCGAAACGAAGGTAAAGCTTTTATAAATGATAAAGATTGCTTTCAGTATAATGTATGTCTCAATCGCTGCACAACCGAGGAAATCCTCTTCTACTGCGCATAAAAAATCAGCTAAATATTATAGAAGGAACTGTTTAAGAATGGAAAAAATCATCGATATTATCGACTCCATTGCCCATGAAAAGGGGCTGCCGCCCGAATCGGCGAAAGAGGCTTTCAAAACGGCTCTCGTTCAGACCGCGAAAAGGGTAATATGTGAAGAGTGCGACTTCGAAGCCGAAATAGACGAGAAAAACAAACGCTACGCACTCTATCAGAAGATCACCGTTGTCGAACCGACCGACCCCAGACTCGTAGACGAGCCCGAAAAGTATATCTCCATCGAGGAGGCCAAAGAGATAGACCCCGATGTCGAGCTCGGCGACGAGCTTACAAGCGAGGTCGTTTTGGAAGATTACGGACGCAATGCCGCCGCCGCCCTCTACCACGAGATAGAATACCACATCCAGCGCTTCGTCGAGGAGCAGATGTTCAACAAATACAAAGCTATGATAGGCACCATCGTAAACGGCCCTGTAACACGAGTGGACAGCGAAGAGAACACATATATAGAGATAGACGAGGTTCGGGCCGTTTTACCGAAGCGAAACCGGATAAAGGGAGAATCGTTCCGTGTCGGAGAGACTATAAAAGGAATTTTAAGATATGTCGGCATAGACAAAAAGTTCGGCATACACCTCGAAATTTCGCGCACGATGCCGAAATTCCTCGAAGAGCTTCTAAAGCAGGAGGTTCCCGAAATCGCGGACGGCCTCGTGGTTATAGAGAAGTGTGCCAGAATCCCGGGCGAGCGGGCGAAAGTGGCTCTTACCGCGGTAAGCCCCAGAGTCGATCCGGTGGGCGCCACCGTAGGGGTGCGAGGTGTAAGGATAAACGCCGTCAGTGAAGAGCTCCACAACGAAAACATCGACTGCATAGAGTACTCTCCGATTCCGGAGATCTTCGTCGCCAGGAGCCTCAGCCCCGCCATTATAAGCAGCGTCAAGATCGAAGGTGAAAAGGCTATCGTGACACTGCCGAGCGACCAGAAGTCGAAAGCCATAGGAAAGAGCGGAATAAACATAAGACTCGCCTCGATGCTCACCGGCTACCAGATTGAGCTCAACGAGATAGCCTCGACCGCAGCCGCGGGAGAAACCACCTCCGAAGAGGAGAAGCAGCTCAACCCCGACGCACTCAAAGCGCTCTTTGGGGAGTAGCGAAAGCCGATACTCCAGTTAAAAACTATAAACTAAAAATTCAGGATGGCCGCTTTGCGGCCTTCTATCACATTTATTACCGCACCAACTAAATACCTCAATCTTTGATGCTGCAATTTTGCTCACAGGCAAGGTGGATTTTTAAAAAATAGAGCCACTGTGTGGCGCTCCCAAACTTTTAGTTTTTAACTATTAGTTTTTAGTTTTCATGACTCTCTCTTCGCATAGGGGTTAAGTCTCCAAAGAGCGAGATCGGCCAGTACGTTGCCCAGCAGCGTCAAGAATGCCGTAATGATCAATATGCCCATTATCACCGGATAGTCACGGCTCAGTGCAGACTGATAAAAAAGCAGTCCCATGCCGTTTATCGAAAAAATAGACTCGATGATGACGCTTCCGCCTATGAGGCCGGGCAGAGAGAGGCCCAGAATCGTTATGACCGAAGGCATCAGGTTGGGAAGTATGAATCTTTTACGTATTGTGGCGTCATCTATGCCTCTGGCTTTCGCGAAGAATATGTAGTCGCTTTTTAAAATCTCCAGTGTCAAAGAGCGTATATACATCGTAAGCCCCCCTATACCCCCGAAAACCATGACGAAAATCGGAATTGCGAGATGCCACGCTTCATCCAGCCATTTCCA
>WGAW01000057.1 GCA_015494675.1 Hydrogenimonas sp.
CCTTCGTACGGAATGTGTGAGAGCACGTAACGTATCGATTCGAGGCGTGCGGACTTCTTGTCGTTGCTCTTTACGATAATCCATGGCGAAAATGTGGTATGTGTGCGGCTGAACATCTCCTCCTTGAAGTATGTTATCTTGTCCCACATCTTCTGCGCCTCTTTGTCGACCGGGCTCAGTTTCCACTGCTTCAGAGGGTTGAGCTCACGCTCTTTGAACCTCTTTTGCTGCTCCTCCTTGGAGATCGAGAACCAGAACTTGATAATTATTATGCCGTCATCTATAAGGGCGTGTTCGATCTCCGGGACCTCCTGCATGAACTTTTCATACTGCTCGTCGGTACAGAAGCCGAAAACGGGCTCCACAATCGCACGGTTATACCAGCTGCGGTCGAAAAATACGATCTCGCCCGGATTGGGCAGGTGTGCGAAGTATCGCTGAAAGTAGAACTGTCCGGCCTCTACATCGCTCGGTTTCGGAAGGGCTACCACGCGGTAGCGGCGCGGATTCAGGCGCTCCGTAAACCTCTTTATCGCCCCGCCTTTGCCTGCGGCGTCCCGTCCTTCAAATATGATCAGTACCCTCTTTCTGTTTTCAAAAACCCAGTTCTGCAGCTTTATAAGCTCCACCTGCAGCTTTACCAGATCCTCTTCATACATGACGGTTCGCAGGGCTTTTTCTACTCTTTTCCCTTTCGCAAGAAGCCTAAGACCGGATTTACGCGAAAGCGAATCTATCTTTTTCTGAAGCGACTCGACACGTTTTAAAACCTCTTTATCCTTGACATGTTTCTTTATATATTCCAAATCGCGGTTCATCTATTCGATACCCTTCTACATTTTTCGGTACATCTTATTATTATATTCCCCACATGTTTAATTTCGATTAAATGCCGACTACTTTGAGGATATCGATTGGCCTTTTTGCCTCTGTTTCGAGCTCCTCTTCGATCTCAACTTCATCGCCAAAACCCCATTTCGCAAAGATCGGGGTTATGCCGGCACCACGGGCGGCCATAACATCTTTCAAACTGTCACCCACCATCCAGCACCGCTCTCTGTTTCGACTCTCTGTTATCATCTTTAGCATCTGCGGATGAGGCTTTGGGTCTGTAACCCTGTCCGCACCGACTACATCGACAAAAAAATCGGCAATACCGCACTTTTGGAGTATGATCTTCGATGTTTTGGTTGGGGCGTTGGTGGCGACGAACATCTCTACACCGTTCTCATCCAAAATCTGAAGAAGTTCCGGTATTCCGTCGAAGCTCCTCGCGCTCTGAAGGCACTGGCGACTGTAGTGCTCTTCGAACATCTCTCTCGCCCTCTCTTCGTACCGCTCCACTCCGTAGAACTCGTATGCAAGGTTAAGCCCCGGACGATTCATCAAACTTACAATCTCCCGCTCCGCAAGAGGAGGCAGTCCGTAAATTTCGGAACGAATAAAATTGATAGATGCGGTTATGTCTTTGCTCGTATCTACAAGGGTCCCGTCAAGATCGAAAATGAGCGTCTTCATGCCTCTCCTTTGGTATAATCATAACAAAAAGAGGGGGTGTGGTGAAAAGAGCGGCCGCTCTCTTTATGGTGACTCTATGCTTAGCGCTGGCCGAACCTCTCTATGTCGACTTTTCGGGAAACAGGTCTATAGATGACAGATCGCTCTATGAAGCGATGGGGATCGAAAAACCCTACTTTTTCGAGTTTTGGAAAAAGAGACCGAAGCTTGACCCCAAAAAGCTGGATATGATGGTCCCGCTGCTGGAAAACTACTACAAATCGCACGGTTTTTACCATGTAAAGATCACTTACCGTGTGGAAAAAGATAAGATCCTCATAAAAATCGAAGAGCACAAGCCGGTAACGGTTGCCGACGTCTCATACATCTCTCCACTGGATATAAAAGAGCTGCTTCCGTTTAAAAAAGGCGACAGATTCGATGCCGAAAAGTTCGTACAGAGCAAAGAGAGGATAAAAGAGTTCTATGCAAACCGCCGCTACTGCAACGTAGACCTCGATGCCAAAGCCTACATAGACATAGAAAACGACCTTGCCTATATAGTTTACGATATAGAGCCGAACGAACCGTGCATATTCGGCAGAATCTCCATAAAAACCCCGCCTGGGCTGGATGAGAAAATAGTACGATCTCTGCTCTATTTCAGGGAGGGCGACCCCTATTCAGCCGAGCTTATCAGAAAAAGCTACAAAGAGATCTACGCCAACGAAGGCGTCGAGCGCGTCATCATAGACGATGCCAAACATGAAGGAAACAGGGTTCCGGTGAAAGTTACCGTTTCGCTCTATCCGAAGCCGATCCATTTCACAGCGGGAGCCGGCTACAGTAGCGATGAAGGGCTGAACGTTCAAATGGGCATCAAGCACAGAAATTTCCCGAAAAACCTGAAAACCGTCGGCCTTCAGACACGCTACTCACAGGTTCGCCGCTACATAAAGGGGAGTTACGACATGCCGTTGCCGAACCACAACCGTTTCGCGGCGGAAACAGGATACAACTACGAAATATTCGACGGCTACAAAGAGCGTTCCATGCGTGCGAAAGCTCTACTCAAGCATCTGCGCTGGCCGCAGGTTTTTCAGGAGAGCATCTCCATAGACAACACAACAACGACCGACAGCGGCGACCTCGTGAACTTTCCAAACGGAAAACTTC
>WGAW01000058.1 GCA_015494675.1 Hydrogenimonas sp.
CCGCCGGAACCTGCGACGGACTGGATCGAGTTCACGGTGACCTGCTGCGACGTTTCGGTATTCGAGAGCTTGGAACGCAATATCTTCCTATATTTCAATATAAGATCACCAAGTTCGAGATTCCCGCTTACCGAAGAGCTTTTTGGGGTATACGTGAAGTTTATCGTTACACTCTTCTGACCGCCCGCATCGAATCTCAAAGAGTCCGGTGTTACACTGTTTAACGTAATGTTGTATTTACCGGAATCGAGTGTAATCGAATCGATAATTACGACGACATCGCCGATCTGGGCCGACGTGAAGTTCAGGGTTACGGTTCCGTCCGTTGCCGTACTGCTGAAGTTTGCGGATCTTACCGTAACGGTCGTATCCGAAGAGAGCCGGTCCGTGGCGGTATCTCCTCCGCCGGCACCGCAGCCGGCGATAAAGAGAGATACAAAGAGTGCGAAAATCGTGATTGAAACTCTTCTCATCTTACATCCTAAAATTTATATTGGATTCCGACGCCGGACTGAATATAGTAGTCCACCTGATCCATTTTGGTTACCATATAGCGGAAAAAGAGATCTATGTCGAATCTTTTGTGTACCGGAAACAGAAGGCCCGCCTCTCCGCCGAAAGCCATACCGCTCTCTTCGGAGGTTCCGAATTTGTAGTTCGCGAAACCCAGAGCGATACCTATGAACGGTTTGAACCGTTCATAATCGGTAGGTATGAAGTAATCGAGCGTGCCGTTTAGCATATACTGGGATATCGTGGCACCCCTGTAGCTGCTGTCGGCTATGCCGTCAACCAGAAACAGAACCCTGTACTCATCGGTCTGGGCTCCTATACGGAGCGAGGCAGCCGCCGACGAATCGGTAAAGCTGTTCCCCAAGACCGCCTCTTTAGCCTTGATTCCGTGATATTTGCCTTCGACACCCACAAGGCTCTCGGCCTGGATATGGAGCGACAGAAAAGATGCCGCTATCAGACAACCGATAATTTTTTTCATTATAAATGCCCCTTTCAATAATTTCGTAAATTTATTATAATAGAGAAATTCTTAATTATATGTCGCTTGTCAAAAAACACTTAATATCACAACACACTACAAAGCCATATCGGCCGATAGGAAAAAAAGTTTATGAAACGTTATCTCGGAAAACGAAAACTTCTGAAAATCTACATCGGCAACGAAGACAGATTCGAAGGCAGACCTCTTTGGGAGGCCCTTTTACAAAAAGCCAAAGAGCGCGGAATAGCCGGTGCGACGGTAATAAAAGCGGTGGCCGGTCTCGGGGCCCACTCGCAGCTACACGCTTTCAACGTATGGGTTCTCAGGCAGAAACTGCCGCTGATAGTCGAGATAATAGAGACGGAGGAGAAGATCTCGGAGTTCATGGAGAGCGTAAACGGCATGATCGAAGAGGGGCTTGTGACTTTGAGCGATGTAGAAGTCATATCGTACAAACATCCCGCATTCGGAAACAAGTAGTGCAGATCTCGCTGCTGCTAGCCATCGGAGCCGGAGGATTTGCCGGCGCTGTTATGCGCTATCTTTTGAGCGGATGGGTACAGAAGTTCTCCGCATCGCTCTTTCCGGTAGGGACGCTTAGTGTGAACATAATAGGGAGCTTCATAATCGGGTTCGCCGTCCTATATTTTGAAAACGTTGTGGCACCTCACCAAAAGGCGCTTGTCGTAACCGGATTTTTGGGAGCTCTGACGACATTCTCCACCTTCTCCCTGGAGACGGTTACCATGCTCCAGAGCGGCCTTTGGGGGCGGGCTGCAGCCAACGTAACGCTGAACGCCGCACTCTGTATAGCGGCGACGATGTCGGGAATGGCCCTGTTTAAACGGCTCTACGGCTGAGTCGCCCTGCCGCATGAAACAAAAAACACCATAAAGGGTCTGTAGATGAAAATATATCCAGATGAAAGTCTCTTGAAACATCCGGTCAACAGTACCATGGCATACAGTTGGGCAGCCGTTAGCGGAAACTGGAAAAACAGCGCCGTCGTTGCTCTGGCGCTGCTGGTACTCTCGCTTCTGCAGATCGTACCTTTTGTCGGACTACTCTTTGGAATCGTCCAGTCCGTCATACTCTACTCTATGGGTTACTGGGTGGCCGACCGCCTGAAGCGCTACAACGATGTGGACTCCTTCAGAAACGGCATGAGAAACGAGAGTGAACGTTCGATCATGTTCGAGTTTCTTGCACCGGCGACGGGCTTTTACGTAGGTTTCGTGCTCTTTTCCATCGTCATGGCCCTGATTACTCTCGCCATCTTCTGGCTGTCGGGCGGTTTCGAAGCGGTCGTTCAGTTGCGGCAACCGATTGGAGTCGATACGACACCTGAGCAGATGTATGCATTTTATGCTCAGATTTTCACATCCTCGTCGCCCGCCATACTCTTCGTCCTGATAACTTCGCTCTTTTTCGGCTACGTGTGGCCCATGGTCTACGGCTACGCACTGCAGCAGCGTTCCTTCACCGACGCCCTGAATGCCGTATTCATGATCTTCTCTACCGCCTTTTGGAGAGCCTCTTTCACCGCTTCATATTTCAAACTGGTCTCCATCTGGATGCTGGTGCTCTTCGGGGCGACTCTCCTGATGGGCTTTGCACTCGCCACTTTTGTCCTGATTCCGCTCTTTATCCTTATTTTGATCTGGACACTCTATTTTACATCTATCGTCTCGGCGGCGGCATACAATATGAGCGACGATATCTGAACGTAAAGAGATTTTGAGTAAAATAGCGGCTAATCCGTAACGGTAAAATGACAATACACCATCTCAACCTTCAAGGAAACAAATGGTCGATCTTCGGCAGATTGAAAAAGATTTCGATAGAGTCTCCGCCTCACTGAAGAGGCGCGGAGTTGATGAGAAGAGTCTGGAGAGGTTAAAAGCCCTCTTCGAAGAGAAAAAAGATGTGCAAAAGAGGCTGGAAGCGGCGCAGGCCGAACAGAACAGAATGAGCAGACTTTTCGGGCAGTACAAGAGGGAGGGGAGAGATATTTCGCAACTGCAGAGAGAGGTTGCCGAAAACAAAGAGAGGATCGCCACGCTAAACGAGGAGCTGAGGCTCCTTGAAGAGCGGCTGTTTGAACTCGCCTCGACCATACCCAACATTCCCGATCCCGACGTACCCGACGGAGATAGCGAAGAGGAGAATGTGGAGCTTGAGCGTATCCTCAAGCCCAAAGAGTTCCCCTTTACCCCCAAAGAGCACTGGGAGCTGGCGGAGATAAACGGCTGGATAGACTTCGAAAGAGGCGTAAAGGTCGCCAAAAGCCGTTTCAGCGCCCTCAGATACGAAGGGGCAAGAGTCGAAAGAGCCCTGATAAACTACATGCTCGACTTCAACCGCAGCCGCGGGTTCGAGGAGGTCTGCGTCCCCTTCATGGCAAACTCCGAGTCTCTCTTCGGAACGGGCCAGCTACCAAAGTTCGCCGACGACCTCTTCAAGATAGAAGGGGAGGATCTATATATGATCCCCACGGCGGAAGTTCCGCTGACCAACCTTTTCAGAAACGAGATACTCAAAGTCGAAGATCTTCCGATTCGGCTCACCTCCTACACCCCCTGTTTCAGAAAGGAGGCGGGTTCGGCCGGAAGAGACACCAGAGGGATGATACGCCAGCACCAGTTCGACAAGGTGGAGCTTGTCTGTATCACGACCGAAAGCGGAAGTGACGAGATGTTCGAAGAGATGGTCTCATGCGCCTCCGACCTGCTGGCATCTTTGGGCCTTCCACACAGAAAGATGCTCCTCTGCGCGGGTGACATGGGGTTCAGCGCCGCAAAAACCGTCGATCTGGAGGTATGGCTTCCCGGTCAGGGAAAATACAGAGAGATAAGCTCCATATCCAACACGAGGGATTTTCAGGCTCGCCGCGCGAAGATCCGCTACAAAGAGGATAAGAAGAACCGGCTGGCCAACACGCTCAACGGGTCGAGCCTCGCGGTGGGCCGGACGCTTATAGCAATTATGGAAAACTATCAGCAAGAGGACGGGTCGATCCTGATCCCGGAAGCTCTCAGAGAGTACCTGTAGGAGATGATTCGTGGCCGATGAAGAGGTGATCATACTCGACGAAGAGGTTGAGGAGGCCTCTTCATCTTCTGCGCGGGAGGATGAGGAGCGAAAGGAGCGGATAGAGCATTCAAAGAGAAGGAGACTGCTCTTCGTACTTCTCGGCGCTCTCGGCGGCGCGGCGGCTCTTTTGACACTGCTGCTTATCCTCTTTTTCGACAAGGAGCCCTCGGACGTCGGCAAAGATCTCAACGCTTCAGAACTTGCCAGAAAGATCAAGTCCGCCGGAAAGATCAAGCCGCTCGCCGCACAGTCGCAGCTCGAGAGGATGATCAAGAAGGCCAACATTCTCTACGCCAAAGGAGACAAAAAAGAGGCGCTGGAGCTCTTCGAGCAGATCGCGACCTACAGCGCTTCCATATCCAACTACAATCTCGGCGTCGCACAGATGAAGCAGTCCAATTACGAAGAGGCGATCCGCTCCTTCAAAAAGGCCATACAAAACGGTGAAAACCGAACCATAAGCGCACTCAACGCGGCAGCTTGCGCGCTGTATCTGAAAGATCCGAAACGGTTCGAGTACTACCTGCAGCTGGCGGAAGCCTACCTGCCGGAGAGTTTCAACTCCCCTCTCTACAGCTACCTATACGCGATTGTCAACTACTACAGAGGAAACTTTTTCGAAATTCTCAGCGCCATAAAACACCCCGCATCCGACGCCTACAAAAAGGAGCTCGACCACCTTGGAGCGGTAAGCTACACGATCTTCGACCGCCCTTTAAGATCCATAGATCTGCTCGAGCGTAGCGCTTCGGTGCACGACGCTCTTTTCCTGGGGCAGCTCTACGCCCGCGTAGGCGACTATTCACTGGCGACACGGTATCTAAAAAAAGCGATTGAAGAGTCGAAGTACCCCCTAAAGAGCAGGAAAGCGCTCGCACTTGTAGATCTTAAAAACCAAAGACCCCAAAACACTTCGAAAATACTCAAGGAGCTCAAAAGGGATTTCAAAGGAAAAGGGCTCGATCTATATCCCATTAAAACACGTCTGCACCCATCGGTATACGATATAGACGCGGCACAGAAAAGGTTCTCGGCACAGAGGCTGGTAACGGCTCCCGACGCATTCAGGCTCATCTTCGAGTTCGCCCCGTTCAAGGTTTTCAACGCCAACCAGACCATTAACTATATCAAAAAAGGGAACGCCTCCATCTATGTGGACGAAGAGGGGGAGGCTTCGAGATATCTATCGAGAAGCTCGAAGATTTCCGGGGTCAACCTACTCATATCCAAAGCGATAAAAGCGGCTATAGAGAACAGACTTCAAAAGGCCAACGACCTTCTAAAAAGTGCTCTTGAAAGTTTTCCTAACCACTCGATACTCCACTACAACCTCGGCCTCACCTATGCGCAGTTGGGGAACTTCACGAAAGCGAACGAACACTTCCTCAGAAGCTACCACCTCGACTCCTCCAACTACCTATCGGCCATATTCTCGCTCATGTGCGAAACGTTCACCGGCAAAACGGTCCCGCAGGTTGAGAAGTTCGTGCAGGAAGATCTGAAACAGATCGAAAATCCCGACACACGCCACAAATTCTACCAATACCTTCTCTATTTCTATCAGGGTAACTTCGCCGGCGCCTCCAAATGGCTCCAGACACCCCACGACAACAGGCCCATCTACCTGCTGCTCGACACACTTGCGGCAGCCAACCAACAGATGTGGGAAGAGGCGAAGCGGAAGGTACGCAAGCTGCGTGACGCGATGCCGAAGGATGTGCTGGCCCATCTGCTATATCTCGAAATAGCATACAAAGATCTGGATATTAAAGCCTTCAGCTCAAAAGCGAGGCTCTATTTGAAAAAGAGACCGCTCGATCTCGACGCGGTCTATTACGGCAGCGCATTTACGAGGGAAAACTACATCGCGATACGCTTCATCACCGGCACTCTATACCGTTTCAAAGAGCTGAGCGAGCAGAAACTGCTGGAGGAGCAGGAGGATCCGGCAGGCATAGTAGAGTCGCTGGGGCTAAGCGATATCTATCTTCGACAGTTTGAAGAGGCGTATGTACTCTTCAACCAGCTGGTCGACCGGTACAAGCATCAGGACAGCCGAACCCTTTTCCTCGCGGCAGTGGCTTCGGTAGGGGCAGGCCATCCCGCAAACGCCTCCGCTCTTCTCGAATTGGCGAAGCTGAGCGACCCGAACAATCTCGAGAGCCGTTACGCACTCGGGCTTCTATACCTCGAGCAGGGCAACAGCGATGCGGCGGCGATACAGTTTGCAAAGATACCGAACGGCCTCTTCAGATCAGAATATTTCGACTTTTATATCACCGGGCTCGGCAAAGAGTGAGCAAGCCTCAAACCCCTTCACAGCTATCTATCCTGCAGTCTGAAGGGAGCATCGAAAGATAACTGTTGAGCGCTCCTATATAGGCCTTCGCGCTCGCAAGCATCGTATCTATACTGAGGCCGTGTCCTATTACGGCAGTTTTGCTCTCGTTGAACTGTACGTTTACCACAACTTTCGCAAGCGCATCCTTGCCCTGGCTTACGGCCTCCACTCTGTAGTCTTTCAATACGCCGGCATGGCCGCTTATGCGGTCGATCGTCTTGAATATCGCATCGATTGTTCCGTCACCGATGCCGGCATCGGTGACGGTTCTGTCGCTGTGGCGAATCGTCACTGCCGCGCTCGGAACCCCTGCGGAGCAGTCGGCTATCTGCAGCCCGACAAGTTCGAACGTCTGAGGTATGTTGGTTATCTCACTCGCGATAAGCATCCTTATATCGTCGTCGAATATCTCTTTCTTCTTGTCGGCAAGCGTTTTGAAGCGTTCGAATGCCTTCTCCAGCTCCTCTTTCGAAAGCTCGAATCCAAGCTCTTCGAGCCTCTCCTTGAAGGCGTGGCGGCCCGAGTGTTTTCCAAGTACGAGTCGGTTGTGCTCGAGCCCGATATCTTCAGCCCTCATAATTTCGTATGTCTCCTGACATTTAAGCATGCCGTCCTGGTGTATACCGCTCTCGTGCGCAAATGCGTTTTTGCCCACTATCGCCTTGTTCGGCTGCGGCTCTATTCCGGTTATGGCGGAAAC
>WGAW01000059.1 GCA_015494675.1 Hydrogenimonas sp.
ATCGCCATAAAAGCGCAGGAGGTGAGCGAAGGTCGCATAAACCGGACCGTGCTTCGTGTGGCGGTGGCTATTGGTGTGGCTATCGGAATCGCCCTGGGAGCCTATCGTATAGTTGTGGGAGATCCGATCCACTACTACATCATAGCCGGCTATATTCTGGTCATAATAATGACCTATTTCGCTCCGCGATACATCATTCCGATCGCGTACGACAGCGGCGGAGTCACTACATCCACGGTCACCGTTCCGCTGGTGACGGCTTTGGGGCTGGGACTTGCCGAGAATATTGAAGGCCGAAACCCTCTCGTGGACGGATTCGGCCTTATCGCCTTTGCATCGCTGTTTCCGATGATTACCGTGATGGGGTACGGAACATATGCCCATTTCGCGGCAGGTAGAACAATCAACAAAAAGGAGAGTGCATGAAGTTTGTAGCACTGGTGGCGATAGTGTCGGAAGAGAGGGAAGAGGAGGCGATAAAGATCGCCAAAGAGTCGGGCGCCGGTGCCGTCACCGTTCTGCGCGGCCGCAATATAGGCCTGAAAGAGAAGAAGATATTTTTCGGTCTTACACTGGAAGAGAACGTCTCTGTGCTTCTGTTCATACTCCCGCGGAAAATCTCTATGCGTGTAATGAAGAGGCTCAAAGAGGAGATGGATATGCAAAGTGAGGATAACGGCTCCATAGCCTTTACCGTACCGCTATCGCATGTGGCCGGTCTGAATATAGAAGAGCTTCATAAGTTCGAAAACGAGATAAAAGAGATTCTATAAGGAGGAAGGTATGCTCGTTGAAGATGTAATGACTCCGAAAGAGAGGCTGGTGATCGTATCGCAGATGGCGCCTGTACGTGAGGCGCTTATGCTTATGAAAAAGCACAGTGTAAAAGCGGTCATAGTACAAAAGAGTTCCGAAAACGGTGCGTACGGGCTTGTGACGTTTAAAAACATTCTACAGTCGATCGTGGCCGAAGACGGCGATATAGACCTGCTCAACGTCTACGATATCGCCTCCATGCCCTCCATTTCGGTCTCGAGAAAGCTCGATATGAAGTATGCGGCGCAGATGATGGTCAAAAACAGCATAAAGAGAGTGCTTGTTATAGACGACAACGAGATTTACGGTATTTTGACGATGAGCGATATCATCGGTGTGCTGTTGAATGACCTAAACACATAGGGCCTGTGGTCACAGTCTGATTTTCGCGGCGTGAAAGAGGGTCGGGTTTCCATCCTTTTTCGACTCGTGAAGAGCGATTATCAGACGGGCTATGATCTCCTCCGGCGAGATCTTCTCTTCTCCTAGCTCCATGATTGCCGCGGCCACGTTTCCTTCATCGACCTCCTTCGCGAAAAGCCGCAGAATCTTCTTGAAGGCTATCTCACCCTTCGAGATTGGGGTGTTGTGGTATATGACGAAAAAGAGGTCCTGGTCGAGCGCCATCACCATATCGGTTTTGCGGACATTTTTCTCGAGTGTCAGCAGCATTCGCAGCGGGGCCTGGACCAAAACGGCGCTCGAGTGGAGTCCGTATCTTCCGAAATCATACTGCGCCATATCGATATAGTTTCTTATCAGAGGCTCGACATGTCTCAACATTATCTTGAGACGCGGATTTTTGCGTATGATATCATTCATGATGTTATTGTACCATTCATTTTAACCGTTTATCCACAATATTGATTAATCCCGGGGCGCTCTCTTGTGCGGTGCGCTTTTCGCCATATCTGATAGAATATATCGTCATTTGCCGTCTATCTGTTATGCTATAATATTTTATTATGGCTATACGGGAGGTGCACCATGCGAGAGTTAGGGAAGATAGAGGCCCTTCTTCTGGATATAGACGGGGTGTTGTACGAGGGTGACAGGCCGGTGGAGGGGGCCCGGGAGATCATAGAGGAGCTTCAGGGCAGATATCCGGTCAGGTTCATAACCAATACGACGCGAAAAACCCGCGATACGGTTTACGACAAGCTTAAAGAGATGGGGTTTCGGATCGAGAGGGACTCCATCTTTACCGCCCTCGACGCCACGGCGGCCTTTTTAGAGCAGAACCGTGCGAGCGGCTATTTTCTTCTCTACAACAAGGTGGCCGGCGCCTTTGCCGCTTTCGAGAGCGAAAAGCCCGATTATGTCGTCGTGGCCGACGCATATACCGATTTTACCTACGATAGTCTAAACAGGGCGTTTAGACACCTGATGGATGGAGCCGGGCTACTTGCCATAGCCAAAAACCGTTACTTCAAAGACAGAGACGGTATGTTGAGTCTCGATGCCGGCGGATTCGTGGCGCTGCTGGAGTTCGCCGCGCAAAAAGAGGCGAAGATACTCGGAAAGCCGAGCCGAGACTTTTTCAGGCTGGCGTGCGAATCGATGGGTGTGGAGCCGAAGAGAGTGCTGATGGTCGGAGACGATATAGAGAGCGATATCCTCGGCGCGCAGAAGGCGGGAATGAGAGCCTGTCAGGTAAAGACGGGTAAATTCCGCCCCGAAGATCTAAAGAGCGGAATAGAGCCGGACTGCCTGATAGACTCCATTGCCGACCTTCCGAAACTGCTGAGCGTCGGCAATGATGTATAATTTGTAGATAACTTTCGGGAGCGGAAAAAA
Source organism: Hydrogenimonas sp. (assembly GCA_015494675.1). The sequence continues at coordinate 2,614 of WGAW01000059.1, forward strand.
GTTGTACAAGATCATAAATACGGGCGGGACGTTCAACAAGAGATACGATCCGATAAAGGGAGAGCTGGTCGTAGCGTCCGACAACAGCGCGGTGCTTGCGGCTCTCAAGCCGCTGGAAAAGGCGCTCGAGCTATCGATTGTAGGGATGCTTTACAAAGACAGCCTCGATATGGATGAGAGTGACAGGGAGCTTCTGAGCGAAGAGGTGTGTCGTTCGAAAGAGAAGAGAGTTGTGGTGGTCCACGGTACCGATACGATCGACAGAAGCGCCGAAGCCATAGATGCGGCCCTGGGAGAGGGAGGCGAAAAGACGGTTGTTCTAACGGGGGCAATGGTGCCGTTTTCGATCGATCCGGTAGAAGCGGTTTCGAATCTGACCCTGGCGGTGAGCTCCGCCGGATTCCTCGAGCCCGGCGTTTACATATCGATGCACGGACTTGCCCTTCCGTACAGAGAGATTGTGAAAAATCGAAAACTCGGAATTTTCGAGCGGGTAGGCTGATGGAGTGCATTGTCTTTTCCACATCGCGCCGCATTCGAGACTATATCGCCTCGAAAGAGAGTGCGCTTCTTCCAAAGCTCTATACGATGGAGGAGTTCATAAAGCGCTCTATAGTCGTTCCCGGCAGGGCCTTCGTGGACGAGGCCGGCAGGGTACTATATCTCTACCGGGCGGTCAAAGATCTCGATATGGGTGCGCTGGGGTTCGAGAGAGAGTTCCTGGCTTTTTTGAAAAACAGCAGTTTTCTGTTCCGTTTCTTCGAAGAGATGTTCGCTGAGCAGGTCGGTATTGAGGCTCTAAGAGGTGCCGACACCTATGCCGATTTCGAAGACCATCTGGCCCTTTTGCAAAAGATTCACGAAAGGTACGCGCAGGAGTTGGAAAAGGATGGTCTCGTAGACTTCGTGACGATGAGGGACTACAGGCCGAACAGAAAGTTTCTGGAGAGATTCACGCGTATCGATATACACGTGGATGGCTATCTGAGCCGTTTCGAGACCTCTTTGCTGGAACAGATAGAGACTCCTATCTTCCTGCACTTTACGGCTACGCCGTTCAACACGAAACTGATCGAGAGGATAGGGTCGAAGGATCGTCTCGAGCCGGGTAACCGCTACATAGTGGAGTGGAGCGGCAAAAGCGTGCTCTTTCAGGAGCCGGTAGGCTCTTTGGATCCGAAAAGTATCGATGTAGCTTCGTTCAACGAGAGGATAGATCAGGTCGCATTCGTGCTAAAGTCCATAGAGAGATTCGTCGAAGAGGGGGCCGACCCCGACAGGGTGGCGGTGATTCTTCCGGACGAATCGTTTGCCGAATATCTGAAACTTTTCGACGATATGGGCAACTTCAACTACGCTATGGGTACACCCTTTACACAGAGCCGCTACTACAGGAGACTGGCCGATCTCTACGACGCGCTGACCGATAGAAGCGAAAGCGCCGTAGAGAAGGCGGCCGCGAGCGGGATAGCGGAGAGGTTTCGAAAAGTTACCGACTTCGACTCTTTTGTCGAATTTATCGAAGATATCGAGATCTCTGCAAAAGAGCATGAGGTTATAGACGAGGCTAAATTCATCTTCAAAAGATTCGCTCCCCTTCTGCGGAACGAGCCCCCTCTCAACCTCCTGCAGAGCTGGCTGCAGAGGCTTCAGGGTCTGAGTATCGACGACGTGGGGGGTGGGAAGATTACAGTCATGGGAGTACTCGAGAGCAGGGGGAAGAGTTTCGACGGTGTGGTCATTGTCGATTTCAATGAAGATACCGTTCCGAAGGTGGGTGAAAAAGATCTGTTTCTTAACTCCGCCATAAGACGCCATGCCGATATGCCGACGCGCAGCGACAAAGAGAACCTGCAGAAAAACTACTACTATCTTCTTATGCTTCGCAGCGAAAGAGCGGCTCTATGTTATGTAAAAAACGAAGAGAGCTCCGCAAGCCGTTTCCTAAAAGAGCTGGGATTGGCCGACCCGGACGTTTCCGACGCGATCTACAGACCTGTAATAGCTCCCGTCACGAAAACTCCGGCTCTTTATGAGGAGGAGATAGAGGCCCCCAACCCATTCATGAAGAGCCGCAGACTCACACCCACCAAGCTGAAAGATTTCCTGACCTGCCCCAGACGTTTTTACTACAGGTACATTCTCGAAATATCGGCCGCGGAGGGGGAGGAGGAGCCGAATATGGGGTCGTTGATTCACGCGGCTCTCGAAGCCGCGGCCCTGTCGAAAGAGCGGTTCTCTTCGCACGGAGAATACCTTTCGTTCGTTATGGACATACTCTACAAGAGCGTATCGAAAGCGATGCGGCGCCTCGAGATATCTATAGAGTGGGAGGAGCGCCTCAAGAGGTTTTGCGAACTCGATTTTGAGAACCTGATGTCTATGGCCCATCCCGTTGTGGAGAACTGGTGCGAAGTCGGGTTCGAGGGCTTCACCCTGAGTGCGAAGATAGACAGGGTGGACCTTTCGCAAAGCATGGTGCGCACGATAGATTACAAGACATCCCGAAAAGTGGAGAATACGGTAGCGGACGAGAACGATTTTCAGCTCCTGTTTTACCGTCTCTGGGCGGAGTCGGTATATCCGGACAAGAGGCTGGAGACACTCTATTGGGATCTCTATAACGGTGTCGAAATAGCGGTAGATCCATCGGAGCGCAAAGAGAGACTAAAAAAGCTCCTCAATGAGCTTGCGGTTATGCAGAAAATCAGGTTTGAAAAGACGGACGACGAATCTGCCTGCCGCTACTGCGACTACAAGACCGCCTGCGGCAGGGGATAAACGGTGATATTGGTTATAATCTGATTTTACGCGAAAAGCGTAAAATCATCTCGAAATCTGAGATTTCGAAGCTTCAGGGGGTTGTGGGGCCGCTCACCCCTGCCGAATTGCGGGCTTTGCCCGGAATTTGCGTAACATCAGTTATAATATTGAAAAACGTTTTTGTACCCGCGCCAATCTTTGAAGGTAGCGATGAAAGAAGTGTCTATGAATGATGAGCTCTTTTTAAAACGTTTCGGACTGTTTAGAACCCTTGCGGTAGGCTCCGCACGGGAAGATTTGCGGAAGTGGTGCTCTTCATACGGAAATGTCTGCACGATTGCGAAGTGTGAAGATATCGATACACTCGATCTAAAACAGCCTCCCCATCTGCTTCTCTTTTTCATCGACGACGATCCGAAGCGTGCCGAAGAGTGTATGAAGCGGCTGGGTAAAATCCCGTTTTGGCAGACTCTGCTTTTTTGTGACGACCCCAAAAATCCGTCCATGATGGAACTTGCGATAAGAGAGAGGGTTTACAGTCTTAACAAAATTCCCGGCAGCAGGGATGAACTGACCCGGGTATTGACGAATGTTCTGCCGTCGCTGATAGAGAAGTTCCAGGAGAGCGGAAGGGCGGCACAGCTTCATAAGATGGCCGAAATGGGTCCGGCAAAGATTCTCTTCGGAGGAAGCGGCCAGATCCTCTATATCAATATGCGTGCGAAAAAGCTCTTCGATATCGAGAAGACAAAGGAGGCCGTCCCCAAACTCTCTGAACTCTTTGCACCCTTAAACGAGAGCGGATCGGAACGCGTGGTCAGGAGCATCGAGTATGAAGGGCGGCAGCTTGTAGTATGCAGGGATGAGGAGCGCTATTCGAAAGAGACTCTCTTTACGGTTTTGGAACCCGACTCTTCGCAAAGCGACGAAACCCCTACACACGTTACACGTCTCGAGTTCATTGATCGGATGAAAGACAAAATGGCGCAACGAATCGATATGTCGTCGCCGCTGGTCCTTCTTATGGTCAGGATGAAAAACTACGGCCAGATTGTCGAAGAATTCGACTGGATCGCTGTTCACACCGTTCAGAAAGAGCTCAACGAGCTGCTTCTGAAAATCTTCGACACTTTTGAAGCCTACGGCCTTTGGCAGCCCGATATGGCACTGCTTCTCTTCGAAGAGATATCTATGGAAGAGTTGAAAAAGAGAGTTTCGTTTTTCATTACACAGATGAACTCCAAAGAGTTCTACAACGATATCGTACCCTCTCTCGACTTTACGCTCATAGAGATAGGAAGTACCGATCTAAACGCTATGATAAATCTGATCGAAAAGGAGTATGCCGGCTCCATCACCGTTTCGGACACAAAAGAGTTCGATATATACAAAACTTCGAGCAGCGAAGAGAGCAGGGAAGATACGGATGTTATATGGCAGTTTCTAACGAACATAATGGCCGCCCGACTCCCTTTGAAACTTATGAATATCTACAAAGGGTTGCCGATAAGCACTCCTACGAAAATATTGAAGATGGAAGAGGACAAAGTCATCGTAACCGCCGAAAAGATCCAGAAGTTCGTGATGGAGAGCGAAAAGGAGGTGGTTTTGCAGTCTGCGCACCTCCCTTCCGATCTGCATGCGGACGTGCACTTCGTCGACGCATCGAGACCTCTTGCCATACTGAAACATCTAAAAACGATGAAGACATCCGTCAATAACCGCAAGCATACGCGGGTTACTGTCACCTCCAGGCTTCCGATTACACTCAAACTCGGAAAGAGCCACTATACCGGATATGTGTACGACATTTCGATAAACTCGATCGCGATACTTTTCAACCCCGACAAGTTCGGAGAGAACGAGCTCAAAGGGCGTGAAGCGGAAGTATCTTTCAAGCTGCCGTGGGAGAACGAAGAGGGGTTCGTAAACATAACGGTAAAAGCAGACATCCTATTCAACCGAAACGAGAAGGAGTTTCACAAGGTTGTCGTACTTCTTGAGCCGGACGATATATGTGAAAGCTATATCTTCGACTACATATACAAGCGCCAGAAAGAGCTGATAAAAGAGTTGAAATCGCGCCTGTGAGCCGACTGTCCCGGCGGATTTGAGCCTCTCCCGCCGATTTTTCCCGACAAACTCCGCGGGGCTCTCTGCCGCGTTGAATTGACCTTACTCCGCCCCGTGCGTAAAAAGATTTGATATGATAGCGTTAGATATTTGTCCTCTGCGGCGATGAGAAAAGGAGAGTCATGGAGCGGTTGCTGGCGCTGAGTGCAAGTGCGGGAAGCGGCAAGACCTTCGCTTTGGTGGCACGCTACCTTTCGCTCCTTTTCGGCGGTGCCAACCCCTCCGAAATTCTTGCCATAACATTTACCAACAAAGCGGCCGGGGAGATGAGAGAGAGGCTGATCTCCTCCCTCGAGTCGATGCCGCCGGAGATGGCGGACGAAGTCTCAAAAATGAGCGGAATATCTTTGCAGGAGATCGAGGCGAAGAGACCCAAAGTTCTTTCGCGATTTTTGGCGTCGGACCTGAAGGTCATGACGATCGACAGATTCCTGAACCAGGTATTGCGCAAGTTCTGCTGGTATGCGGGGGTGCAGAGCGACTTCGAGATAGCGGCCATGCCGAAAGAGGAGTTTTTCGAGCGTTTTTTAAAGGAGCTCGACGACAAGGAGTATGCCCGGCTTGTCGATTTTGCCCGTTTCGAGAGAAAAAAGAGCACAAGTTTCATAGAGTTTTTCGAGACGCTCTACGAGAAGGATAAAGAGCTTCCCGAGTTCTCCTTTTCCATAGAGAAATCGGATGAGCGGGAGGCTATGGAAGCGGCCCGCAAGATAGGGGAGTTCCTGCTGGAGAAGCCGATCAGCGAACGGGCAAAAAAGACGATGAGGTTCGACTCTCTTGCCGATGTGGTCGCAAAAGGGTGGTTCGAGAAGGAGAGCCTCAACTACTGGGACTACAAAAAGGGTTACGAGCCGATCCTCGATGTCTGGTTCAACGAGTTGAAAGAGGCGGTGCGCAGATACTACCGCAGGAAAGAGAAGTTCTTTCTCTCAGGAATATTCGGGCTCTACAACCGCTACAAAAGCGTGAGGTCGGCATACATGAAGAGTGCCGGACAGCTCTATTTCAAAGATATCGAGCATCTGGTCTACGAACTCCTGCGTCGGAGAGACTTTACCGATTTTCTATACTTTAGACTCGATGCACGCATAGGGCATATTCTCTTTGACGAATTTCAGGATACATCGGTAACGCAATACAGGATATTCGAGCCCATAATCGCGGAGATAGCGGCCGGGTCAGAAGGCCGCTCCTTCTTCTATGTGGGCGATACGAAGCAGTCTATCTACCGATTCAGGGGAGGGCAGAAGGAGCTCTTCGGTCATGTGGCGAGGAAGTTCGGTGTGAAGGTGGAACATCTTCAGACAAACTACCGCTCGAGGTCGGAGATAGTCGAGTTTGTAAACAGAACTTTCGACTATGTGAAACCGCCGCAAAAGGCCCATAAGGAGGGTGGATACGTCCGGGTAGCCGAAGGCGATGAGCCGCTGGAGATGATGGGTGAGGCGCTGCAGACCCTTTTCGATCACGGTGCGGCAGATGAAGATATAGCGGTTTTGGTACACGACAACAAAGAGATCCTACAGGTCGCGGAGTATCTTAAAGAGCGGTTCGGGAAGGCGGTTGCGACACACAAGCGCGCCATGGTCAAAGAGCAGCCGACGGCTCGCGCCATGATAGAGATGATGAGGCTTATATACCGCAACCACAGGGGCGAGGACGGCTCTTTGCACAGGCTCAGCTTTCTATCGCTTACAAACAGGCCCTACGATCCCGAGTTCAACCCCGATATCGATCTCGAACGGCCTGCCGCCATGTTGAAAAAGATCATGAACAGGTACGGATTTTTCGACGAGGCTGCGATGAAGCTTCTTGAGTTTTCGATACCGTTGAACGATCTTGTCGAATTTATACATGAAGTCGAAGGCTATGAAGATGAGCTCCCCGCATCGGAAGTGGAGGGAATCAACGTTTTGACGATACACAAATCCAAGGGCCTCGAGTTTGAGCATCTTATAGTCTTGGACAGACTCGGGCGTGGAAAAAACGATACATCTTCATTTATCTTCGATTACAGCGGAATCGATCTGAGAGAGGTATGGGTAAAGTTCAAAAAGAGAGAAGCGGTGGATGCGGAGTACGCTGAAGCGCTGAAGCGTGAAAACGGCCTTAAGCGGCAAGACGCCATGAACCGGAGTTACGTAGCCTTTACACGGGCGAGGGAGTCGCTGTTTGTTTTGAAAAAGAGCAGATCCTCCTCATTCGCTTTTTTGGATCTAAAAGAGCAGAGTGCCGGCGAGCTAAGGTGTGAAAAGAGGGCCGAAAAGAGGCAAACTGCCGCACCTGTTCTGCACTATACTCCGAAAAGTTACGGCCGACAGGAGAGTGCGGCCGAGATTCATAGGTATGAAGCGAACGATTTCGAGGCTATATATCTCGGGCTTGGGGTGCACTACCTTTTCGAGATGGAAGACGAAGAGGCGTTTATCAACCGTTACGGCACTCTGTGCGATGTCGAAAAGGCGAAGAGTATCGTGGAGAGATCGAAAGCGAATACGGAGTATTCGATTTTGACGGAGGGGAGGCTCTTTCACGAACTGCCGTTTGTCTACAGGTCAAAAGCGGGGGTAGTCGATCTGTTTGTCGATAAGGGAGATACCGGAGTGGTAATAGACTACAAAACCGCTACTCCTCACGACCTCGGCGGCTACGAAGAGCAGGTCAAACGGTACAGGGAGGCTCTTTTGCACCTGATGCCGGAGAAGAAGAGGATCGACGCCTACCTCTTTTTTCTAGATACCCAAAAGCTCGTCAAAATAGCTTGAGAAAACAGAAATCTTTAGAAACCGCCGTTTAATACATCTTTTAAAACTTTATAAAATATATAACGAACAACTATCGTTTAGCCTATCTAAATATTTTTCACATATTTGCCGAAATACTCCTTTGCATAGATAAAACTGGAAGAGTTTTTGCTTATATCCGGTTGATCCTCAGGCTGAAGCGTAAGCCTTTATAAAGAGAGTTTGGAACCTTTTACGGTAAGAATTTAAACTCTCGGAGAGTGCGGCGGTTTCGGCGAAATATTGATGATATGAAGAAGTTTTAAAGGGCGGTTTTGGAGCTAGGGAATCCTCTTGAGAGTTGTACTCTTTTGTATGTGGAAGACGACAGAGATATTCGCAGAAGAGTCATACCTTTTCTGGCTCCGCGTGTAAAGACCCTTTGGGTTGCGGAAAACGGAGAGAAGGGTTTGGAGCTTTTTGAAAAGTGCAGCCCCGATATAGTCGTCACAGATCTGGGTATGCCGAAAATGGACGGCATACAGATGGCGAGGGCCATACGCACCGCAGACGAGGAGATACCGATCATCCTGACCGCATCGTTCAGTGAGAATTACCGCCTCTCCGCCGCTATAGATGCACGGATAAGCTCCTTTTTGCCCAAACCGGTAAAGATAACCGACCTTGTAAAAACGGTCGAGAAGAGTGCCGAGAAACTTTTCGGGCAGCGTGCCAGGTCCAGAACCCAGTCGACACTTGCGCAACACTACCTGGCGATAGAAGATAGCGCTCTTTTGATATATCTCAACGATAAGGGCAGGATAAAGCGCATCAACGAAGGAGTGAGCAGCCTGCTCGGATATTCCGAAGATACTCTTCTCTCAGAGCCGTTCGAAAGTCTTCTCTACAGAGACCATACCTTCAACCGCTACGATTCGCTTTTCGAGGCATTTAAAAGCGGAGAGAGCTGGTACGGAGAGGTGAACCTGCTCTCACACATCGATCGTGAACTGATATTCAAAGCGACCCTGATCCCTATCTACGATACGACGAATCCATCCTACCAGTTCATGATGCTTCTGGATGACATTACCGAGCTCGTAAACTATCGGAAGCTTTTGAAAAATGAACTCGACCAGACGCAGGATACTCTCCACGAAAAGATACATTTTCTGAAACAGTATCAAAACGCCATCAATGAAGGTACCGCCATATGCCGTTTTCTCGAAGATGGAACGATACTGAAAACCGACAGCAGATTCGACACGATTTTCGGATACGAAAAGGATGAGCTGGTAAAACGCTCATTTTACCAGCTGTGCCCCAATCTGGAGAACGACTTGAGGGCGAAGGTCGCGGAGGCTATCAGTAACCGTACCGTTTTGAGAAGACGTATCAAGTGTATGGACAGAAACGGCAGGATGTACGTTTCCGACTCGGTATTCATACCGATATACCGCCTAAACGGGGAGATAGAAGAGATCATAAGCATACATAACGATATCACCGATATCATAAAGTTGAACGAAGAGATACGCAATACCCAAAAAGAGCTGCTCTACATACTCGGTGAAGTGGTCGAGAGTCGCTCCCAGGAGACCGGCTACCATGTCAAAAGGGTCGCCGAGTATAGCCGTATTCTCGGTCGTCTTGCGGGTTTGAGCGAAGAGGAGGTGGAACTGCTTGGAATCGTAGCGCCTATGCACGATGTGGGCAAGATCGCGATACCCGACAAGATACTGCTCAAACCGGGCAGACTGGAGGCCGAAGAGGAGAAGATCATAAGAGAACATACCGTAATCGGCGGCGAGCTTTTCGGCAACTCCGAAAGATCTTTCATGAGAGCCGCGCGTATAGTGGCGCTGGAGCATCATGAGAGCTATGACGGCAGCGGATACCCGTACGGGAAGGAGGGCGAAGAGATTCATATATTCGGTCGAATAGTCGCTATAGCGGATGTTTTCGACGCCCTGAGCGTCGAGCGGTCATATAAAAGATCGTGGCCGGTGGAGGAGATTATAGATTTCATGAAGAGGGAGAGGGGCAGGAAGTTCGATCCGCACCTTATAGACCTCTTTTTGGAGAACATCGATCTTTTCCTGGAGGTCAGAAGAAGGGAAGATATGACATCTTGACTTTGTTTGTGAATGGTGAATAGTGAATGGTTTCGAATAAAATGGGAGCAAAGCGACCTTTCCATAACTTTTCGTTTTTCGTTTTTCACTATTCACTATTCACTATTCACTATTCACTTCCAGGGCGGCCTTTAGGAGCAAAGCTCTATCGCCTCCGAAGATACGAAAGAGAGATCGATGCGATCAGTAGGCTATACGGTTTCGTCCAAGTTTTTTCGCTTCGTACATTTTTGAGTCGGCGCGGTGTATGAGGGTGTCGAGGGTCTGCTCCTCTTCCCATGCCGCCACACCGAAGCTGGCCGTTATCGGAACCGGAATGTCGGTAGAACGTCTCTCTATCTGCTCACGCAGTTTCTGCGCTATGTGTACGGCGTCTTCGAGTCCGGTTTCCGGCAGAAGAATCAGAAACTCTTCTCCTCCCCATCTAATCAGCGAGTCGGTGGCGCGTAGATTTTTTCTTATCGTTTCGGTCGCTTTTACGAGTACTGCGTCACCGGTTGCATGGCCGTATGTGTCGTTGATCTTTTTGAAGTGGTCTATATCGAAGTAGACGATAGAGAAGGGGTGCTTGTATCTTCTGGCCCTCTCTATTTCGTGCTCAAGCAGCTCCACTCCCCTGTGACGGTTGACCGTGCCTGTAAGCTTGTCTGTATGTGCCATCATATCCAGTTTAAGAATGAGCGCGTCTCGCTCAAGTTTGGCTTTGATGGACTCTATTCCGAACGCCGCGGTATTGGCTACGTTCTGCCATAGGTTCAGCTCCTCTTTGTCGAATGTATGGTTCTCCTGGAAAAGAAGCGTCAGGACGCCTGCGGGTCTGTTCTGCACTCTTATCTTCATCGGAATCGATATCATCGTAACAATGCAGTTTTTCTGCAGAACATCTTTGAGTTCGGTATCCGGCAGGCTGGAGATGTCGTCTACAAAAACCATCTGGTTGTGTTTTGCCGCCAGAAAGCAGGGCAGATATCGCTCCTCGTTTCTCGGATCGTTCAGATCGACAGGCTCCGGTATCAGCGACTCCAGGCAGAGCCCGGGGTATGACGGGTGAATAATATCTTTTAATGTGGAGCCTTCCGCCAGCATGATGAAACCGAGGGTGCTTATGTTTATCATCGGCAGCTTTTCAATCAGGCCCAGCAGAAACTCCTCTACGGTAAAAGAGGTGATTATATCCTGGCTGATCTCGGCGTGAAACTTCATAAGAGATTTTAGATACTCCTCCTTCGCAAGCCTCTCTTTTATCTCTTCGTTGCTCTTTACGATCGACTCTATAGGGTGCCACTTAGTGACGTAGCTTTTTTCATCCTTTGAGGCCAAAAAATTTGCGGACCCGCTCAGAACGAGGTCGCTGCCGTCCCTTCTTCTGAATATGCAGTGGGCGTACTCTATATCTTTTTGCTCTCTTAGCCTTTTGAGAAAGTGTCTGTTGTGTATATGGGGCAGCGGCTCTATGAGGCGTTCGACGGGTTCGTTCTGCAACTCTTTCGGATCGTAGCCGAGAAAGTAGGCGAATTTCTCGCCTATGGAGAGAATCTTGCCGTCATACGAGAGTTTGAGATTGAACAGAAAGCGTTCGTTGCTTTTGAAGTAGTCGTATATCGACTCTACAAGTCTGCTCGGTTTCGACCTTTTCGAGATATATTGCGTAATTCCGTACTCTATGGCGCGTGTAAGATGGAGGGTATCGTTTTCGAACGATGTGGTTACGAAAATGGGGGTGTCGGGATGGCGCCGTTTGATCTCTTTGATCATGTCGAGGCCGTCCATTACGGGCATTACAAAGTCGGTTATGACGGCATCGGGTCTGGTGCTGAGAAAGAGTTCCAGCCCCTCTTTCCCGTTTGTCGCTGTATAGAGCTCCTGAACATGTTTTTGCAAAAAGCCGGCCGTCTCTTTCAGAATTGTTTCGTCATCCTCAACATATACCACTTTTATGGGAAGTTTCTGAAGCTGCTGCAAGGTGAAATATCCTTTTAACAAAACCCGAAATAATTTCGGTTAATAATAACACATAACTGTTTCTTGAAGCTTAAATTTAATCTTTTTTCTAAGCTAAATAGAATAAATCCGCCGTTATTATGAAAAACAATACTAAGGCAAGGAGCATAGGTGGATTTGTTGGCCGCTTTTTTCACGGCGTTGTGGGAGCTTACCGGAGCGATGGCCCCATTCATACTTTTCGGGCTCTTTTTCGCGGGAGTTCTGCACGAGTGGCTGCCTAAAGATTTCATACAGCGCCATCTGGGGCGCGATAACGTACTTTCTGTTTTGAAGTCCACGCTTTTCGGCATTCCCCTTCCCGTATGTTCGTGCGGGGTGATCCCGCTTGCCGCATCGCTCAAAAAAGAGGGTGCAAGCCGCGGTTCGGTTCTGAGTTTTCTAATATCCACACCCATTACCGGCATAGATTCGATTCTGGCCACATTCGGGATGTTCGGGTGGATATTTACGATCTACCGTGTCATTACCTCCATCGTCATCGCCTTTATAGCCGGAATACTCAGCAACTTTATCGGCGAAAAGGAGCCGGCCGTAGCTAAAACGGGTGGCGCCGTGCAGACCGACGGACAGAGCGGTTTCAAGTTTTCGGCCTCGAAAAGCGAAACAGTTGACGCTCCTTCCGAATGCGGATGCGACGGCAGCTGTGCCGAAAAGAGGGAAAAAAAGTTCTCTTTGGCCGAAGCTATGCGCTACGGCTTCGTAACGCTGATGGGAGATATAGCGAAACCTCTCTTTTACGGCCTTTTGATAGGTGCGGCCATTACCGTGGCAATTCCCCAAAACCTGGGTGAGTGGCTAAGCGGATATACATGGCTGGGTTATCTGCTCGTTATCGCTATAGCCGTTCCGATGTACGTATGCGCGACCGCAAGCCTGCCGATAGCCGCATCTTTGGTGCTGAGCGGTGTAAGCCTCGGGGCCGCCTTTGTCTTTTTGAGCGCCGGACCGGCCACCAATACCGTTACCATAGGCGTAGTCAAAAAGATGCTCGGCACAAGGTCGCTTGTTATATACCTGCTAACCATTATCGCAGGCTCCACAATCTTCGGAGTCACGCTCGATCTATTCTTCAGCTCCATGCAGATAGACCCGCGTTCGGTAGTGCATGTAGAGGAGCATGGAGACTGGCTCACGGTTTTAAGCTCCGTTTCGCTCTGGGCCCTTATGTTGTGGTTTCTCCTTCGTCCGCTCTTTACGCGCAAAAAGAGTGAAGAGTGTAAAGAAGAGGGCTCCTGCTGCAGCGGTTAGGAGCCGGCAACAAAAAAAATAGACCCGCACCGCCTACAGACTTCCCGTAAATAGAGCAACTACTCTTTCTAAAAACCAAAATATTTTCTGTTTTAATCCGATATAAAAAGATATGAATGTTACAATGTCGGCTAGTGCTAGATAAAACAAGAGACGGAGAATTTCAAAGAGTTCATGATGGAA
>WGAW01000060.1 GCA_015494675.1 Hydrogenimonas sp.
ATCGAGCGGTTCGACGCGATGATAAACAGACAAGACAGTGCGATCGCGGCGGTCGGAAGTGAAATCGAAGGAAAGATTGCGGTTACACTGACTGTAGATCACAGAGTCGTTAACGGTTACCAGGCAGCCCTGTTTATGCGTACCCTGAAGAGCATGGCGGTTGATGAGAGATTTTTCGAGAGGGCGAAAAAGGGTGGCGACTGAGTTTCAAAAGAGGGTTTGGGAGGCTTTGAAGCTCATTCCCGAAGGGAGAGTCACCACATATAAAGCGATAGCCGAATATATAGGTACCCGGGCAGTCCGTGCCGTGGGAAGTGCCGTAGGTAAAAACCCTTACGCCCCGGAAGTTCCATGCCACAGAGTGGTATCGTCGGACGGCAGTCTGGGCAACTACTCCGCCCCCGGCGGCGCGAAGAGGAAGATGGAGCTCTTGGCAGCGGAGGGAGTGAGGGTTGAAAAGGGAAAAATAGCCGACTTCGAAAGTCTGCTGTTTGAATATGAAAGGGGTAAAAAAGATGGATGATAGATACGATATCTGCTTCATAGGAGGCGGTCTGAACTACGCAGGTGCGGTGGTAGCCGCAAAAGCGGGGCTTAAAACCCTTCTTGTGGAAAAAGATATGGAACATCTTGGAGGCACATGCCTGCACAACGGCTGCATACCGTCCAAACTCTTTCTTCATGCCGCAACTGCCTCTTTGCAAAGTAAAAAGACGCTCTATAACAGCTTTGCCGCTTTGGATATGAAAGCACTGCTCGAAGAGAAAGAGAGAGTGGTCGGGGCGGCTACGGAAGCGATACGAAGACAGTGCAGCAGGGTAGATCTCTCAGGGGGAGAGGCAAAAATTGTAGAACCGAACAGAGTCGAGATTGACGGAACATCGATCACAGCCGACAATATCGTCATCGGCACCGGCTCGAGGCCGTTTATACCCGACGGCATCGAGTATGACGGCAAAAGCGTAGTAACAAGCGATGAGATACTCAATCTAAACACACTTCCAAAAAAAGCGGCTATTTACGGTGACGGAGCGATAGGTCTCGAAATGGCCTCATTCATGGCGGCTTCAGGAGTAGAGACAGAGCTCATTTGGAGGCACGATACGCTTCTTAGAAAAGCCCACCCCGCAATCGGCAAAGCGATGGCTGCCCAACTCGAGGCGATAGGTGTGAAGCTGATACCGAACAGCTCCATAAAAAAAGCGGCAGCCACTTCCAAAAAGGGTGTACATATAACTTTCGAAGAGGGTTCACAGCACTACGTACCTCTTCTGCTGGTAGCCACAGGAAGAAGAGCCGTTACCGATGCGGTGGGTGTCGAAGAGATAAAAATAGGTAAAAAAGGTATCGAGACCGACTCTTTTTTCGAGACGACGCTCCCTTCACACTACGCCATAGGAGACTGCAACGGCAAATTGCAGCTTGCGCACGCCGCGAGAGCGGAGGTGCTGAACGTTGTCGCAAGGATAACCGGAAACAACCCGTCACCTCTCGATCTCGGACGAGTAGTCAAATTCATACACACCCTTCCGATGAGTTACGCGACCGTCGGCTCTTTCAGTGCCGATGACAATGCTGTTTTGATGCCAATGAAAGGGTGGCCGTATGCTCAGATCTGCGATGCCGACAACGGAATTGTGATTCTCTACGAAGACTCCGACGGCTTCGTTACCGGTGCGGAGATTTTGGCCCCTGGTGCAGAGGAGCTGATAGCGGTGGTTTCGATGGCGCTTGCCGGGGAGATGGACGCAAAGCTCTGCAGAGATACTATTCTCGCCCATCCGACATTCAGCGAGATTCTCGAAAGGGCCTTTTACAGGCTTTGATCCTCTGCCGTGTAAAGAGAGCTTAAAGAGGAGTTCCGCTCCTTTTTTGATGACACTCTCTATACTCCTTCATCGCATCCGGCATAAGCTCTTTGAGCTGCTCTATACGGCTCCTTGAAGTCGGGTGCGTCGAGAGATATACGATCGGCTCCTTGCCCGCCTTCGCGAACTTCTCCCAAAACTTCAAAGCCTCTCTCGGATCGTAGCACGCCATCGCCATGATTATAAGCCCTATATGGTCGGCTTCGCTCTCCTGCATCCTCGAGTATGGAAGCATAACCCCCACCTGCGAGCCGATCCCTACAGCCGCCTGATAGAGCTGCGTATACTCGCTGCCGCTTTGGCTGATGGCCTGGTTCGCTACAGCTGCCGCCAGTCCTGTAAGCTGTGCCACGCTAAGCCTCTCCGCAACATGGTGGGCTATGGCGTGTGCAATCTCATGCGCCATTACGGCCGCAAGCTGCGCATCGTTGCTTATGTACTTGAATAGACCGGTATAGACAAAGACATGGCCGTTTGCCAGGCAGAATGCGTTCGGTATCTTGTCGTTATCTATTACGTAAAACTTCCAGTCCAGATCCATCTTCGTGGCCTCCGCTATCCTTCTGCCTACACGCTCGACCGGGACCGTGTATTTGGGATCGTGCGAAATCTTTTCGGTTTTGAATATCTCCTGTTCGGTCTGAAGCCCCAGTGCCGTCTCCTGATCGGGCGATAGCATGATGATCTGCGTTCTTCCCGTTATCGGAGCTTTCGCGCATCCGGCGATTAGTAAAAGAGCGGCCATTAAAATATAGAGGCGTTTCATGGCAAACCTTTCGGCTTTTTGGTTACAATTGTACCAACTTTTCCTGGAGTCATCGTGAAATGGTAAATATCGTACTTGTAGAACCCAAAATAGCCCCGAATACCGGAACTATAGGCCGGCTCTGCGTCAATATGGGAGCGAGCCTGCACCTGATAGAGCCTATGGGTTTCGTCATCGAAGACAGCAGGCTCAAACGTGCGGGACTCGACTACTGGCACAGCCTGAATCCAACCATCTGGCCCTCTCTGGATGCCTTTATGAAAGAGCACTCGGACAAAAGGCTGTGGCTGGCTACGACCAAGAGCGACAGGCCATACTTCGAAGCCGACTTCAGACCGGATGACTACCTTCTTTTCGGAAGCGAGACGACGGGCCTGCCGGCAGATCTGCTCGAAAAGTACCGTGACAGATGCATTACTATACCGCAGACACCGCAGGGGCGCAGCCTCAATATCTCGATAAGCGCCGGCATAGTCGCTTACGAGGCGGTAAGGCAGAATTTTGAAACTTTCAAGGAGATGATGTGAGAGAGATTATGGATATAATTATGATAATAGCCTTTGTGCTCTTTATGGTCTGGATTATAAAGGGCTACCACGCCCAGAAGTACGAGGAGCGTTACGGAGAGAACGGTACCGAACTCAAAAAAGATGATAAGAGCGGCGAAGAGAATGAGAGCGGTTCTTCAAAGAGTTAAACGCTCCTGCGTGACGGTCGATGGAGTGAAGATCGCTCAAATCGGTACCGGGCTCAACATCCTGCTCGGTGTCGTAAAGGGAGACGGCGAAGAGGATGCAAGAAAGCTTGCCTCGAAGGTTGCGAACCTCAGAATCTTCGCCGACGATGACGGAAAGATGAACCTCTCTTTGAAAGATATGGGAGCCGAAGCGCTGATAATAAGCCAGTTCACACTAGCGGCAGATATAAAAAAGGGGCGAAGACCCGCTTTCGACAGTGCGATGGAGCCCAAAGAGGCCGAAAGGCTGTACGAATATTTCTGTGAGCTTATGGAGAGGGAGTGCAGCGTAAAAAGGGGACTCTTCGGCGCCATGATGGAGGTGGAGATAGTAAACGACGGCCCCGTTACGATAATTGCCGATTCGAAGGAGCTCTGAGATGGCAAGAGTCGTAGAGACCGGAATAACCGATGAGAGCGAGATCAGACAAATACTCGAAGAGGAGGGGTGTTTCAATATCTTCAGGTGGAGTGACGCCGCTTCCACTTCATACTCCGAGCACACCCACCCGCACGAGGAGGTGCGCTGGGTGCTTTCAGGGGTTCCAGGAGCCTGTCGGATTCATGCAAGATTGGCTGCAAAATCCACTCTTTTGTCCTATTTTCGGCTCCTTTTCGTTAAATAGCTATGGCTATTCGCCTCAAACGAGCCAAAAATATGCCTAAAAGATTGAATTTTTCGCTTCAATCCGATGAATCCGACAGACTCCTAGAGATTACGGAGGGAAAAAGGCGCCTGCGGCTGCATCCGGGCGACAGGCTGGAGAGCTCGGCAAATACTCCACATTCGGCATACGTGCCCGAGGATGTCGTCTACATATGCGCCAGCCGCAGGCCGAAAGAGAGTTAACCGAGCCTCTTTTCGACCCTTTGAAGTATCTGCTTCATCTGCTCTATCTCGCCTCTGAGGCGCTCTATCTCGCTTATCGGTTCTTCACTCTTCGACTCCGCCTTTTCAGGCTCTTTGTCATCATCTTTTATGGCGAAGATCGCGTCGACGATAATACCGATAAGAAGGTTCACCATTATGAAGGTCGATATAAGGACGAAGGTTACAAAAAAGACCCACGCACCCGGAAACTGTTCCATCACCGGCCTGGCAATACCCATAGACCAGCTCTCAAGCGTCATCACCTGAAAGAGTGTATACATAGAGGCTCCGAGTGTTCCGAACCACTGCGGAAACGCCTCACCGTACATGGAGGTGGCCATGATCGAAAAGACGTAGAAGATAAGCAGCAGCACCAAAGATACCGAGCCTATGCCGGGAATTACGCTGATCAGCGCTCCTATTACCTTTCGCATCTGCGGAACGATCGTAAGAAGCCTGAAGAGCCTCAACACCCTGAGGGCTCTTAAAATTGCGAACTCTTCACCGGCGGGGACTAAGCAGATTGCCACGACAGAAAAGTCAAAAAGGCTCCACGGGTCTTTGAAAAAGGCCTTTTTATGCACATAGATCCTCATGGCGATCTCTACGGTAAAGATAGCTATGACCAGACCGTCCAGAAAGAGCAGCAATCCGCCGAAATTGCTCATAATACTCTTCGATGTCATCAGACCAAGGGTTATACCGTTGAAGATGATCATTGCCGTTATGAAATTTTTGAACCTGGCAGACTCTACGACAGCTTCGACTCTTTTGTACATTCTCCCTCCAACCAAAGAATTGTTGCCTGAATTTTAATCTACTCTTCTCTATAATAGAGTGACGGTTGAAGATTTAAAATTTTTATGAAAGCGATCTTTTGGTTTATATTATTGTTGTTAACAGAACCCGTAGTTCGGCAGGGGGTGAGCGGCCCTGCAACTCCCCGAAGCTTCGAAATCCAAGATTTCGAGACTCTTTTACGCACTCTGCGTAAAACCGGTTAAATTAGTTGGAGGTACCGATGAGAGTGACGTTACTGACGCTTCTTCTCTTTGCGACTGCGGCATTCGCCTGCAGTGGAGACTGCATAAAGTGCCATCCGGTTCTGAAAAAGAGCATAGACGAACCTCACCACAAAGTCATCAAACGCTGCATCAAGTGCCATAAAGATAGTTCCACGGGAGTATCTACCTGCGGGCAGGACTGTTTCGAGTGCCACGACAAAAAGAGGCTCGCAAACTCACCGCTTCCGGAGCACAGAGCCATAGCCGG
>WGAW01000061.1 GCA_015494675.1 Hydrogenimonas sp.
GAAACGGCGACGCGGCGAACAAGATAGGTACATACCTCAAAGCGCTCGCCGCAAACGACAACCGCGTGCCATTCTACATAGCCCTCCCCTCCTCCACTTTCGACTTCGCCGTAAACGACGGCATAAAAGAGATACCCATAGAGGTGAGGAGCGAAGAGGAGGTTACGCACATTAGAAGTGTAGACGAAGAGGGCCGCTACAAAAAAGTGAGAATAGTTCCCGAAGGATCCGCTGCACTCAACTACGGCTTCGATGTAACGCCTGCGCGTCTGATTACGGGGCTCATAACGGAGAGGGGCGTATGCACTCCTCAGCAAGAGTCGATAGAGTCGATGTTCAAAGATAGGCTATGACCGACGGTGTAATAAAATATACCCTCGATTTTGTCAAAACCGATCCGCTCGAAGCCGCCTTATGGGAGCCTTTGGAGCCGATCAGAGCGCGCCTTTTCGAGCTTGGACTCATCGGTGTAAAAGATGGCGTAGGCTACGGCAACATCAGCCGTAGAATCGAAGGGGGCGGTTTTGTCATCACCGCGACCCAGACGGGCCACCTGCCGTCACTCGACGAAAATGGCTATTCGCTCGTAAAGAGCTACGACGAGGCGGAGTTTCGCATAGACTCCGAAGGTCCCGCGAAACCGAGCAGCGAAGCCTTCACCCATGCGGCGGTATACGCTCTAAGCCGGCATATAGAGTGGGTCATACACATACACTCGTTCGCGATCTGGAAGATGATGATGGAGGGTGCGTACCTGAAGACGGCGGATGTAGCCTACGGTACGAAGGAGATGGCAATGGAGGTCGCAAATATCTACAGAGGCACGGACCCGCTTAAAAACCCGCTCTTTGCGATGGCAGGCCACAAGGAGGGGGTGATGATCTTCGGCGAAAGCGCGGATGAGGCGATGCGGATAACGGAGAAACTTTTCACTGAAGCCAAAAAAGCTTCACAACCGGTGCTACGAACTTCGCGTAACACCTACCGATAACCGTTACCGAACTCCATGCTGAAGTTATCGAAGAGAAATTCGACAATGTTTTGATTTGGATAGCTCTCTTTCTGCTTTTGCATCATACGAGAGAAGAGCTCCCCCGCCAAAGCCCTGAAAGAGAGGCCGCTTCTATTTCTAAGCCTGAAAGAGACTGTGTCGCTCTCTCCTCTTAGAAAACTGTTTATAGAGTGCTCCATCGAGTCGACAAATGTTTCAAAGCGGCGATCTGGACACCTCTTTCTGTAGAATGAGGCGACCGCCGATATGTATTCGGCTACCGATTCGGTACTCTTTTTGAAATCGGGATCCTTTTTCAGTTCCGCCCTGTATCTTTGCATATTCTGCGAAGAGAGCTTCGTGGATGTAGCAAACTCCAGCAGAGTGGCGTCGGCGTCTCCGGTACCGGCATCGGCGGCATCATTCAGAAGCGATCTGACGTTTTCGATCCTCATCTTGAGCAGCGTACTGTTTTTTGATCTCTCGGGCTCGTATAACTCCATCCTGCCGACACATAGCAGAGTATCGGCGTCTAGTGCGGAGTTCTTCAGGTTAAACAGCGCATCTCCTCTGCTTTCGTCACTGAATATTGAGCTCTTTTTAAGAAAATAGTCGAGATCCTTTTTCGTCACCATCGGTATCTCCGGAGGGGTCAAACTTCTCAGCCCCTCCCAGACGGCGGCGCTTCTATCGGCATCGAGATCCCGACCGGTAACACTTTTGATGTGCATTCCCTTGAGGCTCAGACTCAAGGCCCCCAAAATCCTCTTTGGGAATAGATAGACACCCTCACTCTCTCGGAGGTCGTTGCGGTAACGCAGTAGAGCTATGGAGATTGAGTTGTTCCACTCTTTGTCATGAAACCCGAGCTCTTTCGCGGCTCCCTCCTTCATACTCTCGAAAAGCAGACCGTATACCCTCTTTTTCACGCTTGGGTCATATAGATACATCTTTTCGAGTCTACTTTTCTGAACGGCTCTTTGCATCCCGTTCTCGAAGTGCATCCCCTCTAGCCTCTTCTTTATCGTTTCGGATATCTCCATGCTTTTGAAGTAGGTATGCGCTACCGCCTCGTCGAGAATGGGTTCTACTCTCTTTCTGTCGAAAATGAGTCGCATCTCTCCTATTTCGAGCGATACGGTATCGTTACCCTCTTTAAGATTTTTTGCAATACAGATGTACGTTTCTGCGCTCTGTAGGGTACAGTCGTACACATCCGAATCGAGTCCGTAGTTCAAATATCCCTCCAGATACTCCGCACCGCTTCTATCCGCCGTCGAAGCATAGAGTGATAGGAGACTTGAAAAGAGTAGTAGCGCTACTATGAGAATGGTTTTTATCATCTTATAATTCTCCGCAATTGCAAAATTTTTGATGACAGAATATATCAGTTTCAATGAAAGAAAGCTGAGGCTGTCGAAACGGTAGCGCATATTTTGGTATAATCCAAAGCAAAAATAGAGTCTTATTCGGCTTAAAAGGGGTTATATGCTGCGTTTCGCACCAAGTCCGACGGGAGATATGCATATAGGCAATCTTCGGGTCGCCATCTTCAACTATATAGTCGCGAAGCAGCGCAACGAGCGATTCATCGTCAGAATAGAAGATACCGACAAAGAGCGCAACATAGAGGGAAAAGATAGAGAGATTCTCGAGATTCTCAACCTTTTCGGGCTCGCCTATGACGAAGTCTACTATCAGAGCCGCAACCTGACCATCCACCAGCATATGGCGATAAAGATGCTCGAAGAGCGAAAAGCGTTCGCATGCTTCTGTTCCGCTGAAGAGCTGGAGGCCGAGAGAGAGGCGGCAAAAGAGTCCAAAAGGGCCTATCGCTACAGCGGAAAGTGCGAACTACTGAGTGACGAAGAGGTTTTAACCAACGAGAAACCGTTCACGATACGGCTGAAAAAACCGGTAAGTGCGATAGAGTTCGACGATATTATAAAAGGGAGGCTCTCTTTCGCTCCGGACGATATAGACAGCTTCGTAATAATGCGCGCCGACAAGACCCCCACATACAACTTCGCCTGTGCGATCGACGACATGATCCACGACATAAGCCTCGTTATCCGCGGTGAAGACCATGTAAGCAACACCCCCAAACAGATTCATATACGAAACCTTCTCGGATACGACAAAAATATAGAATACGCACACCTTCCCGTCATTCTGAATGAAGAGGGGAAAAAGATGTCCAAACGTGACTCCGCTTCGAGCGTCCGCTGGCTCTTCGAAGAGGGTTTCATCCCCGAAGCTATCGCCAACTACCTGATACTGCTCGGTAACAGGACACCCAAAGAGATCTTCACTCTCGAAGAGGCGGTAGAGTGGTTTCGGCTCGATAACGTCTCCAAAGCCGCTGCGAAATTCGACCTCGACAAGCTCAGGTTCATAAACAGGGAACATATGAAGTTGATGGATTCGAAAGATCTCTCCAGGGCTTTCGGCTTCGCCGATGCGGCTATAGGTGAACTGGCGAAATGCTACCTCGAAGAGGGGAGCACAATAAAAGAGATAAAACCGAAAATAGAGGCGATATTTTCGGCCAAAAGCTTCGACAACGAGTGGGGTGAGCAGATGAAGATTCTGCAAGAGGCGATAAAAAGAGCTCCCGGTTTCGACTCTTTCGACGAATTCAAAAAATATCTGATGCAACAGACAGGGCTGAAGGGAAAAAGCTTTTTCAAACCTCTGCGGCTGCTTCTTACCGGAACGGACCACGGGCCTGAACTTTCACACCTCTACCCATACCTGAAATCCTACCTACTGGAGATAGTAAAATGATACTCTCAACTTTCGTACAGGCACTGGCACAGATTCTGCATATGATAATAAGCATCTATATCTGGGTCGTAATCATAGCGGCTCTCGTGAGCTGGGTACGCCCCGACCCCTATAATCCGATAGTCCAGACACTCTACCGCCTGACCGAGCCTGTTTACGCCTGGATAAGACGCTACATACCCACCGTTGTCGGCGGTATCGACCTCGCTCCGCTCATAGTCATTATAGGTCTGCAGTTTATCGATCTCTTTTTGGTCAAACTGCTCTTTGAGCTCGCCGCTTCTTTATGATGAGATTTACGGCTCTGCTGCTGTTTGCGGCTCTGCTGCTTCCGGCGGTGACACTGAAAGAGATCGAGAAGATGCCGAGAAGTTACGCCAAAGACTTCTACATATGGCGTTTTCTCGATAATAACATCACGGCCGAAGAGGCCGAAAGGGCCTTCTACCAGGTAAAATCGGTAAACTGGAAAATAATCGGGAGATTTGCAAAAAAAACGGACCAACCCGGTTTTAAAGAGGCGTATGAGTGTTACAGACTTAAACCAGAACAGCTTCCGGCAAAAACGGCTGAGTGCAGCGTAATAGCGTTGACACCCTACAAATTCACAAAAATCCCGAAACTTCGCAGGTATAAGCTTTTGAAGCAGATTTCAGGCTTCCCTCAAGAGCTATACTGGGCGAACGTGATGGCTTCGGACGAGCCCTTTTACGAACTTGTGAAGAGCGGCGATGAGACCTTTTTCAAGGTTTTCAACAACTGCGGATCGAGCTGGAGGGAGAGATACCTGAACCACCCGCTACCGCCGCGGTTGATAAAGAGGCTCGCCGTGAAAAGAGAGTTTGCACAGACAATCAAACTGATAGTAACCGACAAAAAGCTCGACCGTCTCCAGAGCTCACTACTGGGCATCGATGCGAAAGATCTTTCTCATCAAAGCACATTTTTTCTCGCCATGAACGCTTTGAGACACGGCAGGGAAACGGTCGCCGCACACTATCTTTCGCTCGCATACAAAAAGGCCTATTACCGTTTCGATAGAGACAAGGTCCTCTTCTGGCTCGCCAAACTTCACCCCAAAAAAGATTATCTAAAGAGACTCTCTGATAGTTTCGACCTAAATATCTACTCTCTATATGCCGCCGAAAAGTTCAAAAAGCGGCCTCCCCGTATCGCGGTACCCGAATTTTCCACACAGGATGCGGACTTCAACATCTCCGACCCGTTCGCATGGCTGAGAGTTTTGAGAGAGATAGAGCGCAAGAAGAGGGATGAGCTGATAGATTACGCAAAAAGGTTCGCGACGTCTGATACTCTAGGCCACTACTGCTTCATAATGGAGCGTGCCTCCAAATACCGCACGCACTATTTTCCGCTCCCATACAAAAGCGCCTACAAAAATTTGAGCCTCGATGAGAAGGCGATGCTTCTCGCACTAGCTAGGCAGGAGAGCCGTTTTATTCCATCGTCAATATCACCCTCTTATGCACTCGGGATGATGCAGATAATGCCCTTTTTGGCCAAAGCGCTCGCAAAGGAGAAAAAAGAGCCGTTGGATCTCGACTCGATGTTCGATCCGGACAA
This sequence comes from Hydrogenimonas sp., assembly GCA_015494675.1. The sequence goes on from WGAW01000061.1 coordinate 5,363, forward strand.
AAACATCGAGTACGCTTTGAAGCACCTGGATTACCTTCGGCGATACCTGATGCACCCTCTCTTCATAGCCTATGCCTACAACGGAGGAATCGGCTTCACGAAACGGGCGCTGACACAAAGGGGGCTTTTTCGCAAAGGAAAATACGAGCCGTGGCTCAGTATGGAGCTGATTCACTACGACGAGAGCCGCAGATACGGGAAAAAGGTTCTCGCGAACTATCTCGTCTACAAAAAGATACTGGGCGATCCTACCTCCGTGGCGTCGGTCGTTGAAACGTTAACACAACCGGAGCGTACGGATCGATTCCGAAAGTAAGTTTGAAACTCTTCGCCTTTGAAGGGGGAAATACGGCAATGTAGTACCGACCCCACCGGTTGACGCTGGGCATTAGGGTATAGAGTTCGTTATCCCTTTTAACAGGCTCAACGCTTACCGGCTCCATGCCGTTGAGCTTCAGATGGAAAAAATCGGGAAACTTCTCGTCCGGCACTTTCCTTTCGGTGATCGCGCCGACAAAAAGATATACACCTTTGTCGTAACTGTACCTGGCGGGGAACACTTCATTCAAAAGGGTGGCGCTTATCGAAGCTTTCGTCTCCAGCGATCTGACCACCTGCGCTTCACGTGTGTTAACGAGCGCCTTTTCGTAAATGGTGTCGGGCTGTAAAATTCCCTCTTTGCAAGATTTTGAGCTGCACCCCCCCAACAGTACGGCCATCCCTACGGCGGCAAAAAATAGAAACCTTTTCACGTTTTCGACCTCTTTTCATATCGATCTTTCGGCAACCGAAAGAGCCTCTTGTTCTGAAGGATTCTAACACAAAACATTTTAATTGTCGCGCAAACTACGGACAGAGCCGTAATTGACCCATGTACTACGCTGCACTTTCTTCCCAAAGAGTGAGAATCGATCGGGATATCGAGGTTTAAAACTTTTTTGGCTATAATCACAACCGATTTCATTACGAAGGTTAACCATTGCGAAAACGTTTTGCAGTCGCTTTTACCGGTCCTTCCAACAGCGGCAAGACGACACTTATAGAGAAGGTGGCGCGCACCCTGATAAGTGACTACAAAGTCGCCATAGTCAAAAACGACCCCAAAGACAAAGCGGTTTTCGACGTAGAGGGTAAAGATAGCTGGAAATTTTTCCAAACCGGCGCGGAAGTTGTGGTTACTTCGCCTACAAGAACGACATACTTTTCACACTCTCACAAGAGAATCGAAGAGATAATACGGATGGTGGATGATTTCGACTACCTTCTTGTAGAGGGGCTAAAGACCCTTCCTCTGCCGCGCATAGCTATTTTCCGCAACGAAATAGACGAGAGTTACTTCCCCTATTCGGAGGCTATAGCCGTCGACGATTCAGTGAATACCGCAGATTACGGGATTCCTAAGGATATAGACATACTTGATCTAAACGACACCCGTCAGATTATCGACTGGATAAAAAAACATGCAAAGGCCGTATAGATGACGCTAAAACCGATCTTCGACGCGATAGAGAAGTCTGCACACAGAATAAGAGATGCGATAGCCAGCGAGGATCTCTGCTACTCCGAGCAGTGCAACGCCACCGGCGACATGCAGCTCAAACTCGATATTCTGAGCGATCTCATTATAGCGGAGGAGTTTTCGAAAATAGCCGCAGTCAAAGCGATCGCAAGCGAGGAGAAGGAGGAGGAGGAGACACTCCACCCCGACGGCAGGTATATGATCGCATACGACCCTCTCGACGGCTCCAGCCTGATAGATGTGGATCTGAGTGTAGGCTCTATCTTCGGTATATACGACGGAGAGTTTCAAGCCGAATCGATGCTTGCGGCCGTATATGTCGTCTACGGCCCGCGCCTTGAGTTGGTAACCGCCTACAAGGGGGGCGTGCGCCACTTCATCTTCCGTCACGGCCGTTTTATGGAACAAAAGACTATAGAGCTCGGCGAAAAGGGGAAACTGAACGCACCCGGCGGCACGCAGCAGTATTGGCCGGCGCA
>WGAW01000062.1 GCA_015494675.1 Hydrogenimonas sp.
AACCAGGCGAGGCGCATAAACGAAAATGCGAGAGTCATTCTGACCGGGTGCGGAGCCCATACGAAGGGGGAGTCGCTCTTTGAGAGCGGAAAGGTCGACGGTGTCTTCGGCCACAGCGAAAAAGAGAAGATACGCCGTTTCATAGAGAGTGACGAGCGTTTCTACGAGATAGGAGATCTCGAACATATAGACAGTACGGTCGTAGAGCAGTTCATAGGAAAGTCACGCGCCTTTATCAAGATACAGGAGGGGTGCGATTTTAGATGCAGCTACTGCATAATACCCTATGTCCGCGGAAACGCGAGGAGCCTTGACGAAGATCTCATACTTGAACAGGTGAGGCGGCTGGCCGCAAACGGTTTCGGAGAGTTTATCCTGACCGGTACCAACGTTGGAAGTTACGGGAAAGATAGAGGAGGCTCTCTGGCCGGACTTCTGAAGCGCATGAGCCGAATACGCGGAGTAAGACGTATAAGAGTAGGCTCGCTTGAACCGATACAGATCACACCGGAGTTCAGGGAACTGCTGGGTGAACCGTGGATGTCGCGCCATCTGCATATAGCGCTGCAGCACACTTCCGACAGAATGCTCGAGCTCATGAACCGCAGAAACGGCTTCGAGAGCGACCTCGAGCTTTTCGAAGAGATATCCCGTCTCGGATATGCGATCGGAACGGACTTTATCGTAGGCCATCCCGGTGAAGGTGAGGAGGAGTGGAGAGAGGCGATAGAGCGGGTGGAGCTTCTGCCTCTGACACATATACACGCCTTTACATACTCACGCAGAGACGGTACGCCCAGCGCCGTTATGAAGCCTGTAGTACCCGGAAACATCGCCAAAGAGAGGCACAGGGAGCTGACCTCTTTGGTAAAGAGGAAAAACCTGGCCTTCAGGCGCTCTTTGAAAAGGCCGCTCGAGGTTTTAGTGGAGAGTGTCAAAGGGGGGCGCTATGTCGGTCTGGATCAATATTTCAACAGGGTGGAGATAGAGTGCGGCCGGGATATAACGGGCGAGTGGGTAGTGCTGGAAAAATTCGAAGCTCATGAGGGAGGAAATCGTGGAAGTCTCTAAGAAAAACAGATACATCATAGCCGTTTCCGCTCTTCTTGTCGTTTCGCTGCTTCTGTTTGCCCTTCTTAGAGACAGGTCGCATCTTATAGATGCACAAACAGCGCAGAGTCTTATAGAGAGCTCTCTGGTAGAGGATGCGAAGATCGACGGCGCCTACCTATATTTCAAGAGCGGTAAAGAGCGGTACAAGGTCCCCAAGGATGCCATAGACCTCAAAGAGCTCTACAAAACTACGGCGGTAGCGGTAAAAGAGCCCAACCCATACCTTGCCGATCTAATCACCGTAGGTATTCTGGCCCTTTTGGTGGTCTACCTCCTAAGGTGGGCAAGAAAGAACCGCGAACTCAAGGAGCAGCAGCTTAGCGAGCAGATCCAGTTTGCAAGTGAGCTTCAAAGACCGAGTGACATCAAGCCTATGGTATCAAATATAACCTTCAAGGATGTCGCCGGGATAAACGATGTCAAGGAGGAGCTCGAGGAGATCATAGATTTTCTAAGGCACCCGGGCAAATATCTCAGTTTCGGTATCCGTATGCCGCGGGGTGTACTTCTGGTAGGGCCTCCCGGAGTCGGAAAGACCCTTATAGCGAAAGCTGTTGCGGGTGAAGCGGGAGTACCTTTTTTCTATCAGAGCGGTGCATCGTTCGTCCAGATATATGTGGGCATGGGTGCCAAACGGGTAAGAGAGCTTTTTAAAAGGGCAAAAGCGGCCGCTCCGGCGATAGTCTTCATAGATGAGATAGACGCCGTGGGAAAAGCCCGAGGAGGTATGCGCAACGACGAGCGCGAAGCAACTCTGAACCAGCTTTTGACCGAGATGGACGGTTTCGAAGACAGTAGCGGGGTGATTGTGATTGCCGCTACGAACAAGATAGAGATGCTCGATGATGCGCTGCTGAGGCCCGGACGGTTCGACAGGCGGGTATATGTCTCGCTGCCGAACAAGGAGGAGCGCAAATCTATACTCAGAATATATCTGGCAAACAAGCCCTACCACCTGGATCTTGAGGAGATAGCGCAGATGACGGTAGGATTCAGCGGTGCCGCACTCTCCTCGCTGGTGAACGAGGCGGCGATTCACGCTCTTAAAACCGGAAAAAAGATAATCGAGGAGGAGGACTTCATCGCCGTAAAAGACAAGGTTCTTCTCGGTAAACGAAAGATACTGACATACTCGGAAGAGGAGAAGCGGATTCAGTCGGCCTATCAGGCAGCCAAAGCGGTTACGGCATACTGGCTGGATGTAGAGTTCGACAAAATCGGGCTTTTGGGCGACAACTTCCAGAGATCGGAGAAAGAGATAGTCTCCAAGACCGACATGATGAATCGAATAAAGGTGTATCTTGCAGGCGATGCCATGATGCATCTGCACTTTAACGAGCACTATACCAACGCGGCAAACGACCTGAAAGAGGCGAGGTTGATAGCACGAGACATGGTAGAACACTACTCGATGGTAGAGAGTTTCGGTACGGCCGCGGCGGAGGAGGAGAAGATACTGATGGAGGCAAAATCGGATGTCGAGAGTTTCGTGGCCAGGGCTGAGGAGGGCATAATGCGTCTGGCAGAGGAGATAATAAGACGTGAGACGGTCTCCAGGGAGGATGTGAAAGAGCTTCTGAATGAGATATTTTAGCGGTTTCGCCCTCGGAGGAGAGGCGGGGCTTTTCGATGAGATAATCGCACCGTATAAAGATAATCCCTATGTCGTTGCCGGTTTCAGCTACGGCGCCGTAAAGGCGGTGGAGCAGGTTTACGGCGGTTGCGAAAGAGTCGAGAGGCTGATCCTGCTCTCACCGGCCTACTTTGCAGGAAGAGGCAGGGCGTTCGTAAAGACGCAGATGATTCACTTTAGAAAAGATCGAGCGGTCTATCTCGAGAAGTTTCTCGAAAATGCCTCTTACCCCGCACAGAAGAGTCTGCTCGAGCGATATCGAGCAGATGCGACCGTTAGGGATCTCGAGGAACTCCTTACATATCCGTGGTCCGTTGAGAAGCTTCGCGAGATAGAACGCAGGGGAACCAAAATAGAGACATATCTAGGTGCGAAAGATAAAATAGTGGATGCCGAAGCGGCGCACGACTTTTTCAAAAACTTCGGCGATAGCTATCTGTTCAAAGAGTATGGACACATTTTGAGAGGAGGAGAGAAGAGTGGATAAGATAAGAGTGGGAGTCGTAACCGCAAGCGACAGGGCGAGCGCCGGCATATACGAAGATATATCCGGTACCGCCATAATGGATACTCTGAAAGAGTACCTTCTAAACGAGTTGGAGTTTCTATATCGCTGCGTACCGGACGAGCAGCCCGAGATCGAGGCCGCACTAAAAGAGCTCGTAAAGGAGGGATGTGACCTGATAGTAACCACCGGGGGCACCGGACCGGCACCCAGAGACGTCACCCCGGAGGCTACGGAGGCGGTTTGCGACAAGATGCTTCCGGGATTCGGTGAGTTGATGCGTCAGGTAAGTCTGAAATATGTACCGACCGCGATTTTGAGCCGCCAGAGTGCGGGTGTATGTGAAAAGAGCCTCATAATCAACCTTCCGGGCAAACCGAAATCGATAAGGGAGTGTCTGGATGCGGTGTTTCCGGCCGTCCCCTACTGCATAGACCTGATAGGCGGGCGCTACATGGTAGCGAATGAAGGGGTGATAGAGGTGTTTAGACCGAAATCGAAATAACACCGGTTCCAAATGAAAACGAAACGCTCAATCTGCTCCTACAGCACGATTTTCGGCCGGCTTTCGTTCGACCCGCTCCCGCAGCTCTCGCCGCGGTGATGACCGAATGCTTAGTTATATTTGGATCAGGTTCAATCTTACGAAAGGAATGGTTCGCCTAAAAGGGTTTGCGCCTTTGTCGGATCATCGAAATGGCAAAAAAGAAGAAAAAACTTATAAAGTACAACAAGACTGTCAGAAAGATCTTCGGAGGAGAGGGGTTCGACGAGGGGATAGAGCGTCTGCCCCTGGACAACCTGATAGAGATGGCGATGATTCTCTCGCTCAAAGAGCAGCATCTGAGCAAGGCCGATCTTGTGCGGGCGTTCAGGCGCTTGTGGTCGTCCGGGGATGCAGCTGACAGAGCGCTGATAACGGAGTATCTTAAGTCTCTCGACACCACTTTCGGACCCCAAAAGAGTGTCCCGAATTCGGAGGTTAGAGAGCGAAAGATAGATGAGATACTGGCGCAGATGGAGCATACGCCTGCCGAGGCGGTGGCGGTAAGAGAGCAGTTTGGCGAGTCGAAGCTCAAAAAGATCACCCCCAAGAGGATCGCCGAAGCGCTTGCCAAGCTTAGAAGCGCACAGAAGAGAAACAGGCTCGAAGAGGCTTGCGACGGCACATTCGACGAAGATGGAAAGTTCCGTTTTTTCCACTCTTTCGAGTTTTCCATATTTGACGAAAAGTTCCACAAGATAATAGAGTTGAAGTGCCCGCCGTTCGATGACGCAGAGATAGTGCAGCTGCAGGAGAGTCAGCTCATCTCGAAACTCGAGAAGTGCAAAGCAGAAGCGGTATCCAGGAAAGAGAAGCAGATAGAGGCGTTTTTGGATATTGCGGGCCGGCCGAACCGGTATCTTACGCGGGAGCAGGTCGTGAAGGCGATAAAGAGGCTGCCCGAGAGCTGTGACTTCACCTCAGTTTCCATTCCCGAGAGTTTTCTGCGCGATATCCTGCTCGAGAATTTCGAGATTTCACATCTGGAGTTTACCGACGAAACCGTCAGACTCTTTAGAAAAGAGAGTAAAGTGCTCTTTTCCAATGAGAAGTGGAGAGTCGACTACCGGCTTATGCTCGGCGTTGAGAAGCGGTGGCTATATCAAGCCGTATGGACCTCCGAGCCTCTCGGTATGGATGAAGATTTCGAAATACGCAAAAGTGAGGCGGAGGCGCAGTTCGATGCGGAGCTCTACGCTTTGAGAGATGCGCTGCTGGGAGAGGCGGACGGCCTGGATATGGAGTCGTCGCAGGTGGAGTCGATAATCGCCGAAGCCGTAATGGGAGTGATAGAGCGAAACGGGATTCTGGAAGTTCCCTACAAGACGCTCAAAAACATAAACAGTCACTTTGCACGCAAAATAGAGGGTCTCAAGCTGAAAAAGCAGAGAGAGGAGCTGCTCGCTAGAACGATAAGAGACTTCAAAAACCTCTTTCCGCTCGCCAGGGAGATGGGGCGGAAGCTCATATTCCATGTAGGTCCGACAAACAGCGGAAAGACCTACAGCGCGATGAAGATGCTAAAAGATGCCGATACAGGGTACTACCTGGCACCGCTTCGCCTGCTCGCACTCGAAGGTTACGAGACTCTTTTGAAATGGGGCCTTCGTGCCTCTTTGGTAACCGGAGAGGAGCAACTAATAGATGAAGAGGCCGCTCATGTGAGCTCGACGATCGAGATGGCGAATTTCCAGGTAGAGGTGGATGTCTGTGTCATAGACGAGGTACAGATGATAGACGATCCAGATAGGGGGTGGGCGTGGGCGAACGCCATAATAGGTATACCCGCAAGTACCGTCGTGATGACCGGAAGCGAGGATGCCCTCGAGGCTGTTAAAGAGCTTGCGGAGTGGCTCGACGAAGAGCTGGAAGTGGTACGTTTCGAGAGAAAGGCTCCCCTGATACTCAACCACCGACCTACATCTTTGAAGAGACTCGAACCTTCTACAGCTATCGTAGCATTCTCCAGAAGAGACGTTCTGGCGCTCAAGGAACAGCTCGGCGGAAGGTACGATGTATCGGTGGTATACGGCAATCTGAGCCCCGAAGTGAGACGCGAAGAGGCGAGAAGGTTCAGGGAGGGTGAATCGCAGATCCTTGTGGCCACCGATGCCATAGCGATGGGGCTGAACCTTCCTATAAAGACGATTCTCTTCGCCAGGGATTCGAAATTCGACGGGCAGAGCCGCCGCCTGCTGACACCTTCCGAAATACGTCAGATAGCCGGACGGGCAGGGCGTTACGGGCTTTACGAAGAGGGGTATGTCGGAGCGTTAAGCGGGCCTGTTCTAAATACCGTGGCCGAGCTTATAGATGAAGAGTCGGCTCCGGTACATGGTCCGTACCGTGTTATGGCCAACTTCGAGCATATAGAACTGATCGCAAAAATAGTCGAGACGCAGAGCCTTTCGGAGATTCTCGGATTTTTCGTAAAAAATATGCGCTTCGACGGTCCGTTTATAGCCGCCAACATAGAAAACATGCTCGAAATCGCCAAAATGGTAGACCTCTACAAGCTGGAGCTGAAAGCAAAATATCACCTCTCGTGCGCACCTCTGAGCCTGGGCTCTGCCTATCTCGAGAGTGTGTTTCACCGATACCTGATAGCGCTCGAGCGCGATGAACCGATACCCTTTGCGATTCCCGAAGATCTGCCTTCGGTCGCGCAGACCTCCGACATGCTTTTCGATGCCGAAGAGAGAGTCAAGGAGGTTTCGCTATACCTGTGGCTTTCGTATCGCTTTCCGGAAGCTTTCGTGGATACGCAGAACGCATTGAGGGCGCGGGAGCTACTGAACTCGTTTATAGAACGATCTTTGCGCAAAGGTGTATTCGCCAGAGCCTGCAAAAGGTGTGCAAAGCCGCTGCCGCCAAACTTTAGGTTCGGAATTTGCCAGGAGTGCTACAGGGGAGGGCGCAGAACCAGAAGGCACCCTGTCAGGTGACTATACATGGTATAATTTCGCCCGATTCAAAACCCGCAAAGGGCTTGCGAAGATTGCTTCTGCGCAAGATCTGCCGTAAAATGGAGTCAAACCCCTACACATGCCTCTATCACGCCTGAACGAAGAGCAGCTCGAAGCCGCAACGGCCCCCTTCGGTCGCAACCTCGTCATTGCCTCCGCCGGAACGGGAAAAACCTCTACCATCGTCGGCCGTATCGGCTATCTGCTCTCGAAGGGCGTCGACCCTCGGGATATTCTGCTTTTGACCTTTACGAACAAGGCGGCTGCCGAGATGGTAGATAGGGTGGCGGGGTATTTCAGCCGTGAAGTGGCCGCAAAGATCGAAGCGGGTACTTTTCATGCGATTAGTTATCGCCATCTAAAGAGAGAAAGAGATATAAACCTGAAGCAGCCTTTCGAGCTCAAGACCCTATTTAGAAGCATCTACGAGAAACGCCGTTTTCACCATATAGGTGCACAGACCGATCCTTTTGCGCCGAACTTTCTGTACGATCTCTATTCACTCTACCAAAACGCCTCCAGAGAGACGTTTGCGGAGTGGCTTTCAAAAAGGCATCAGGGGCATGAACCCTATATAGATATATATCTCGACATAATCGACGAGTTCAGAAGCAGCAAGGAGGAGTTCGGCTTCGTCGACTTCAACGATCTTCTGATATTGATGCGCGAATCGGTTAAGCGTAATCCCCTCTCTTTCAGAGAGATATTGATAGACGAATATCAGGATACCAACGAACTGCAGGGCTCTTTGATAGATGCGATGAACGCACCTTCGCTCTTTTGTGTCGGCGACTATGACCAGAGTATCTACGCCTTCAACGGTGCAAATATAAATATCATAGGCTCTTTCGCCACAAAATTCAAAGATGCCAGGGTCTTTACACTCACCAAGAACTACCGCTCCACGGCACCTATACTCGAGCTGGCCAACAGGGTAATCGAGTATAACGAGCGGATATATCCCAAGCAGTTGGAGGTGGTGCGTAGGGGGGATTCGGCGGCAATGCCTAAGCTTTTGATATTCGACAACCTTATGCAGCAGTACGAGACGATAGCCCGATTAATTAGGCGCTCCGCCACACCGCACAATGAGATAGCGGTAATATTCAGAAACAACGCATCGGCTGACGGTATAGAGGCTATGCTGAAAGAGGAGGGGATATCCTGCCGACGCAAAGGGGGGCGCAGTTTCTTCGACGCCAAAGAGGTCAAAGCGGCGCTCGATTTCGCGACGCTGCTTCTGAATCCGAAAGATATGATGGCTTTCATACATATCTTTGAGTACGCCAGGGGGGTCGGAAGCGCTACCGCCAAAGAGCTTTTCGAGGGCCTGACTACTCTCGGAGAGGGGTGTATGATGAGCGGACTCTTCAATCCAAAGCCCATGACCAATCCTTTCAAAGCCCGAAATACGAACTACCAGCTGGGACTCTTCGACCACCCGATGCAGATCGGTTCGGTCTCGAGGTTTTCCCATCTGGGGCTGGATGAGAACTTTATGGCACATCCAATATTGAAGCATCCGGCTCTAAACAGTGACGGCGTAAAGTTTCTCTACGACTTCTACAGATTGATGAAGAGTCTGAAGAGTCTCAAGCAGCCACGGTCGATTGTGCGCCATATTCTATCTTCCGATATTTACGGCTCTATTATAGAGCGGCTGGCCGAACGTCGTGCCACTTTGAAAAACGGAGAGGTAGACGGAGCGAAAAAGGGCGACGCTCTCGAGAGAATAAAGCGTAAGACTCTTTTGCTGGTGCGTCTGGCGGAGGCATACGGCAGTAACGAAAAGTTCATAAACGCCATGGTTCTGGGAGGCAGGGAGCTGAATGAAGGGGAGGGGGTCAATCTGCTGACGGTACATGCGAGTAAAGGGCTCGAATTCGATGAGGTCTACGTAATAGATCTAATGGACGGTAGATTTCCGAACAGAAAGCTTGCCGGACAGGGTGGAAGTATAGAGGAGGAGCGGAGGCTCTTTTATGTCGCACTCACGCGTGCACGGAATCTTCTTTATCTCTCATACGCCAAATATGACAGCTTCAAGGATATAACCTTTTTCCCGTCGCAATTTCTCTACGAGGCCGGTCTTTTGAAAAAGGACCGCACCTACGAGAGGCTAAAAGCTCTTAGTGCCCCTTGACGGCACGGGCCATATCCCACATCGGAAGGAAGATTCCAAGGGCGAGCAGAAGTACCAGTCCCGCTATTATCGCAAGCATTATGGGCTCTATATAGGATGACATGTTATCGAGAATATAGTTGAAGCGCATTCTGTAGTAGTCGGTGACTTTTCGCATCATGTTGTCGAGCTGGCCGCTGCTCTCTCCGGCCGATATCATCTGGATGATCATATTTTCGAAAACACCGGTATCCTTGAAGGCTTCGGTTAGGCTTACACCTCTTGAGACTGCTACTTTTACCGATTCGAGTTTCTCTTTCATTACCGCATTGTCGATCATACCTGTCGCCGTGTCGAGTGCGTCGGCGATAGGGATACCGGCATGGACAAGTTCGGTAAAGACTATCGCGAAGCGGTTTAGGGTGGCGAAAAATATGATATCTTTGATCAGGTAGGTCTTTAGCATCAGTTTGTCCGCTTTGTATTTGAACTCTTCGTTGTTTCTATAGAGGTAGACGATCAGAACGATAACGAATATGAGGCCGCCGAGTACCAGAAGGCCGTAATTGCTCAAAACATGTTCTATCCCGAGCAGTATCTTTGTGGGAAGCGGGAGTTCCGCGTTGAACTTTTCGAAAATGGCCTTGAATTTCGGTACGACCACCATAATCAGGATGGTAAAGGCTATAGCCATGGCCCCCAGTGTGATCATAGGGTAGCGCATCGCTTTTTTAAACTTCTGTACGTTCTCCTGTATCTCTTCGAGGATATCGGCAAGGGCGGAGAGAGCGTCGGCCATGTTTCCCGTCTGCTCTCCAAGCTCAATCATCGCCAGAGTGATTCCGCCGACGTCGTATCTGTAGCGCTTGAAGGTATCTGAAAGGCTCAAACCGGAGTTTATGCTCTCGGATGCCTGTGTCAATATAGTTTTAAGTTTGGCGTCGTTGGTCGCGTTCGCTATCTCGTTGAGCGCGTCGTGTACCGAGATACCTGCGTTTGTCATAACCGCCAGCTGCCTTATGGCCGCGATCAGATTTTTGGGCTGCACTTTTTTGTTGGCGACGGTTGAACTGAACTGTGAAAAGAACTCTTTGATCGTTGCATCGATAGGGGCCGAAATCTCTTTGATCCGGAGCATCGTCCCCTGATACTCTTTCTTGATTTTGTTGATGGCGTCCGCCCGATCTTTGGCTTTGAGTACAATGTTTTGGCGGTTTCCGCGAACCAGCATAGTGACTTGATAATATTTCATGATAACCTCGCAACTCTTAGTACTTCATCTATTGTCGTTTTACCTTCGACCGCTTTGTTGACACCGTCTTGAATCATAGAGACGAACCCCTGCCTCAACGCCTCCTGCGTCAATTCGGCTTTGGATGCTTCACGGGCGATCATGCTGGTGAGTGTATCGTCTACGCGCAGAACCTCGCTGATCATCTCACGCCCTATATATCCCGTTCCCTGGCACTCCTTACAGCCGCTCCCTTTGAAGAACTGGTACTTCTCGGGCAGGAACTCTTCGAGTTCGTTGATAACATGATCGGGAATTTCGACGCTTTTTTTACAGTTCGGGCAGATCTTCCTGACAAGACGCTGTGCCTCGATCGCTATAAGGGAACCGCTTATAAGATAGGGCTCTATACCCATGTCGGCCATTCTGTTGATCGCGCTTATCGAGTCATTCGTGTGGAGCGTGGAGAGAACCAGGTGTCCGGTAAGTGCGGCTTGAATGGCGATTCTGAGCGTCTCCTGGTCCCTGATCTCACCGATCATTATAATATCGGGGTCCTGCCTCAAAATAGAGCGAAGCGCGCTGGCGAAGGTAAGACCGACTTTCGAATTAACCTGCACCTGCTGGACCAGATTCATCTGATACTCTACGGGGTCTTCGACGGTTATCAGCTTTTTATCGACGCTTTTGAGGTTGTTGAGTGCTCCGTAGAGTGTGGTGGTCTTACCGCTTCCAGTCGGTCCCGTGACAAGCACGATGCCGTACGGAACCTTCAGAGCACCGTTGAATATATTGAAGTTGTGCTGGCTCATTCCGGCATCTTCGAGACGGATCATCACTTTCGATTTATCGAGAATCCTCATTACTATCGATTCGCCGTTCATGATCGGAAGTGTGGATACCCTGAAGTCGAACTCACGGTTTACGATGGTAGCGGAGAAGCGGCCGTCCTGCGGTTTCCTGCGCTCTGCAATATCGAGATTGGAGAGAAGTTTCAGTCTCGAAGATAGTGGTGGATAGATATCTTTGTCAAAGCGGAAACTCTCGGCAAGCATACCGTCGATACGGCTTCTGACGATACAGCTGTTCTCCGTAGGCTCGATATGTATGTCGCTGGCTCTCGCTATGATCGCCGACTTCAAGATCACCTCTATAAGCTTCAAGATCGCGGAGGATTCACTCGCTTCGGTTGCCGATGCGCTTTCGGATATCTCCTGTCTTATCTCGTTTATCAGCCCTTTTATGCTCTCCGACATCTCGAGTCGGTTCAGGTGGTAGTCTATCTGTGAAGGCCTGGCTATGGCGGGATTGACAGGTTTTTTCGGAAAGAGTCGCTGCATAGCCTCCTGGGCGCTGAAATCGAACGGATCTTTGAATGCGACGGTTACGCTCAGATCGCTCTCCCTGATGGGCAGTGCACCTATCTTCTCCAGTTTCTGCATAGGGAGCCTGCCGACAAGACGCAGATCTATATCGACCTCGTCGAGGTTGATATAATCCATATTCATCAGCTTCGCCAGGTGCATAAGGACTTTGTTTATATTTATCGAACCGCCCTCTTTTTCGAGCATATCGAGAGATAGATTCCCTTTTCTCACCTCGTCGGCTATTAGTTTGTAAACCTGTTCAGGTTTTACGACCTGGTGCTCCAGCAGGGCTTTTATCGTTATCTTTTTCTCTTTCTTGTTTTTGAGCAGGTCGGCTATCTGCTCCTTCGTTACAAGTCCGTTCTGCATCAAAAGTTCAATGATTCTGCTCATCTACCAATACCTGTGTAACTTTATAATATGTTCATCCAGTCTCTCTTCGATAATCATCTTGGTGACCTTCCCGGTCCCCTCAAGATAGAGTACATACATCAAACCGGCACCCTTTTCGGGGATGAAATAGTATTTATCATCTACCTTTTTATACTCTTTTTTTGTATATAGATCGAAGACTTTCGATAGTATATAATCGGTTTTTGGAAGTTTTAGGTTAGATATATCGACACCGTCCAAAAGAGAGTGATACAACAGTTTCTTTTGCAGGAGTATTGTAGCGAAATAGCTGGCATTCGCACGTTCGGTCTTCGAATATCGAAGACCGGTCATGGGAACGGCCAGACGGTCGATATAATCGGCGTTGAGACATGAAAGCCCGTAGAGCATCAGGAATCTCGAGTCCTTCTTGTGCTTTTTGAACATTCTAAGCCCGAGCTGACACGCCTGCTTGTATTTCTTGTTCTGATACAGCCTATAGAGGTTCTCTATATCAGCGGATGCGAGTGAAGTGAAAAGGAGCAGAGTCGCAAGAGTAACTCTTTTCATTTTTTCGCCTCCAGCCTTCTTAGATAGGATCTGACTTTTCTGGAGCTGTACTGGTTCAGATAGACTCTCAAAGCTTTGATCGCTTCATCCCTCTCTCCCAGTTTCACTTTAGCACGGGCGAATGTGATCCAGCTCTCTTCGCCGGCAGGATCGAGTGAATTTGCCGTAACACTCCATCTTACGGCCTCTTTGTAGTTGCCTTTTTTGTAGTAGCTCTGGGCTATATATGAGGCGAGCTTCGGATCGTTATTTCGGTTGAAACGCTCGATTAGAAGCTGGAGAGTGTTGTTTGTTTTGGTAGAGAGAATCTGCAGGCCGGAGCCGCCGCTCTTTTCCGGGCCCTTTTTGGTCTCATTTTGGATATCGTCGCTCTTTTTGGAAGCGGAGCTCTTCTCTCTGTTTATCGATTTGGAGACAACCTCCTCTTTTACCGGCTTGATCGCCGCATACTCTTTTGCCGGACGCATGTTTCCATCGCTTGTAGAAAGCGATTCCAAAAAGTCGGTATCCGGGTTGAGTGTCACCTCCGATTCTTCGGCTTCGGCGCTTCGTACTTGCTCTTTTGTTCTCTTTTTCACCTTTGGTTCCGCGGGTTCTATCTTCGCAGCGGTATCTTCGGCTTCGTTTTCAATCGCTTTTTCGCTCTTCGTCATACTCTCTTTTTCAACGGGGACGGAGGCAGGCCCGAGGTTCGAAGGGGTTTCCGCCGGCGTGGGGGCGTTTTGTACCGTAATATTCATCTCTTCGACTCCGCCGCTTTCTTTCAGGCTCCGGTAGTATCCGCTTTCACTTACCCAGATTGCGGCTGCCGCGATAAAAAGAAGCGCAATCGACGAAAAGATCCACGGTTTTATGCGCTTCAGTCTGTATCTGCGCCACTCTCTTTCGAGTTTGTCGATCTCAAGCATTTATATATCCCAGCTTCAGTGCCGACATCTCAAGATATTTGTTCTTTATGGTGGAGCCCGCAATCTTGGAGGGTTTGTTGGTTTCGTAGTAGTCGTATATCTCAAACAGCGTAAACATGAGCTTGTTTATCTCTCTGTAGTTTCCTTTTGTAAATTTGTGGATCAGTTTAATGTTGTTCTTGCGAAACATATTGGCTATTTCGAAATAGTTCTGTTGAATCAGTTTTTTTTGCACATACATGTCGGTATCGTGAATCGTTCCGTTTTTCAGCTCTATCGTCTCCCAGATTCTTGACTGAAAATGCTCTTTTGCAATCAGATCCTCTCTCTCCGTTTTGTGAAGAGAAACGACGAACTTTATGGTTCTGGTATCCGATATCAGCCTAATCTTCTCCATAAGGGACGATGAATAGAGCTGGGCTTCGTCAAGCAAAACGGTAATATGTTTTCGCTCTTTAAGCGCATTACATATATCTATAAACTTGTTGTAAGTGAGATCCTCCGGCAGTGTGGACTCCGGAAGCAGAAAGGTATAGAGTTTTTTTATGAACTCCTCTTCCTGTTGTATCGGCGTCGATATCAGAAATACATTTCTTTTATCTTTTGCATCGTGGTATATTTTATTGATCAGGACGCTTTTGCCCGTTCCGGGTTTTCCATAGAGCAGAATCATCTTGAGAGGTTTTTGTATACTCTCTTGAAGCTTGTTGTAAAAGAGTATAGAGGTGTCCAGCCCTATATACTGATTTACTTCGATTCTGTCTATAAAGATGCTTTGCAGCTGTCTGTATTTACTCATCGCATCTTGGTCATATTGCTGTCGGAAAGCCTATCATAGCCCAGATCTTTCAGCGTCATGGATGATTTCGCTTCAACAAGATGGGGAGTCACTATAATCACAAGCTCCACCTTCTCGTCCGTCAGCTCATCGTATTTGAATGCGTATCCGAGCAGAGGGATATCTCCGAGCAGAGGTACTTTATTGGTCGACTTGTTTATCTTGTCGGTTATAAGACCGCCGAGAATTACATGTGAGCCGTCCTTTACGGTAACGACCGAAGCCATCTGCCTGCGCTCGAGATCGGGCGGCATAGATCTGTTAAGGTTGTCATTTGTAACCGGGGTTATAGTATCGCTTATAGACGGATTGATTTTCAGGGTTATCGTACCGTCGGCGGCGATTTCCGGTGTGATATCGAGCAAGATCCCCGCAAAAACGGAGTCTATGATCTCGTTTTGCGCAACTGTACTGCCGCCGGTGTTGCTGGTGGTGGTACTGTTTTTGATTTTGTAGAAGTACTGTTTGCCCACCGTTATCATTGCGGCCTGATTGTTGAGAGTAAGAACTTTCGGGTTCGAGACGGAGTGGACGTCACCCTGCGATTTCAGGAACTTGACGATCGTTCCTATCTTTGCGGTCATGACTATGTCGGTGAATGTAGCTGTACCCTGACCGAAAGTCTTGATATAAGGAACGTCGATGGTTCCAGGATATTTGATTTCATACACATTTTCGTTTGTTCTGAGGTTTTCGGAATTGATCTTGAAGTTCTGAATATTGTAGAGCTGCCTCCAGTCTATTCCGGTCTCGTTGCCTTTGTTCAGCACAACCGCATACATTTTTACATCTATAAGTACCTGCTTGTGCAGCCTATCCATCAGGTTGTCTATATACTCTTCGACCCTGTCGAGCTGTTTTTTGGTTCCGGTAATTGTCACAAGGCCCGACTCTTTGTCTACAACGGGGTCTCCGGCTTTGTATGTATCTTCAGGTCTGTTGAGAATATCTCTGATCTGATCCAGAAGTTCCGACCAGAATATGAACTTGTCGTCGGAAGTTACATTTATGCCGCTTTCTGACTCTCCGGCACTCATCGTACTGGTGGTGACGCCCTGCTTGCTCTGTGAGGAAGTCTGCTGTCTTGCGGCACCGCTCGAGAGAGTCACCTTGGTACTGCTTGTACTCTCTCTATCGGTGCTGATGTAATTGACATGGAAAGTTTTAGTCAGGAGATAAGATATCTTTAGTATATTGCCTTCCAGGGAGTAGTTCAGGTTGTGTTCATTGAGCACCACGTTGAGAACTTCCGGGAGTGTGGCGTCTTTTAGAGAGAGGCGGTTAAGGCGTGTTCTGAGCTTTTTTGCCGCCTCTTTGTCCTTTATTATCAGCGTAAGGTCGCACTGGTCGGCGAGTTGATTTATAATTTCGGACGCCCTTGTTCCCTGATTGGCCTTGATATTGAAAAGATTATCTTCACACGCCGCATGCAGATTTGTAGTAAAGCCTACAGATGCAGTCACGGCAGCCGCCAGAATTGACAGCTTGATATTTTTCATATATTTCATTCCCAATCCTTATTTAACGAAAAGTTTGATTTTTTTACTCTTTGAACGCTTCAAGAAGACGCGAATCCGCTCGTTTTTACGTGTAAGCAAAACATGGTCCTTACCGACGCGGCTAATCCTGAAGCCGTTGACTTTCGAGTTGAGCTTGTACCATCTGCCGTTGATCTTGACACGATCGTTTATAACGGCGCTCAAAACGAATCTGTAGTGCCTCTTTACCGTTTTGTAAGAGCTGATGATCCGTCCAAGCTTCCCGCCGGGGTAGATGAACGGATCTTTGGCGCTACGGATCTCACTATCTTTTAGACCTATGCGCTCCTGCTTTATGTCGTTGACCAGTTTGTCTATATCGTTGATCGTGATTTCGGCACTGAGCAGTGCTGCCGTAGAGAAAATTATAACGGACGACTTAATCAATAGTTTATTCCCCATACCGATACCTTAAAGTTTGCATTTATTTTTTTGTCGCTTTCCAGGTTTATACTGTATATATCGACAACGAGTTCGCTCTCTTCAATCTCGTTCATAAACCTGATCATGTTCCTGTAGCTCCCCTCACATTCGACTCCTATCTCAAGAACGTGACCGAAGCTGTCTTTGTTGTTTATGAACTTGTTCGAAATCAGTGAGATGTCAATATTGTTCTTCTTTGCCTTCAAAGCGATCGAGTCGAGAAACTTTGCCCAGTTTTTCTCGTTGAACAGGAGCTCCGAAAGGGTCTGAATCTGGTAGTCGGAATATTCGTTGATCTCTTTGAGATCTCTATACCTTGTCTTCAGTCTGGCTATCTCTCCCTGCAACTGCTTTATTCTGAAGCGCTGATCGCCGTTTACGGTTACTTTGGCAAGGTAGGATTCTTCAGCATTTATTTTGCTTTGGAGCTTTTTCTGTATCTGCAGATCCTTTCTAAGCTCCTTCTCGGTGATAGGGATGAGGTATGAGTACGATATCAGTCCAAAGACGGCGACAACCGCCAGTACCATCAGGTAGAATTCACTCTCTTTCTTCTCTTCGAAATAGTTATCGAGCTTTTCCAGCAAATCTTCAATTATTTTCATAGTACAGTCACCTTTAGATCACCGTGATATATTCCGGTCTCTTCATCTTTGTAGATCTTGTCTATATCCGCATGAATCCTGTTTTCGTATGTATCGGTCAAATATTTTATAAATTGAGTTATTCTCTTCTCGCTTCGAGAGTAGAGTGTAAGTGTGAAGAGATTGTCCTCATCGCTGATTTTGGTGACCCGAACATCGAACTTCGTCATGTTGTTACCCAATCCGACAATCGTTTTGGCTTTCATCGGATAGTTGACTTTTTTGTCATATATCGCGGCCAGGATCTTCTTTTTCGTTTCGAAAAGGTCGTTTTCAGCTTTAATTCTCGCCAGGATATCGCTTTTCTGTTTCTCCAGGGACGAGATTTCGTTTCTTATGGAGGTTGTTAGTTCGTTTAACCGTTTCTCCTCTTTTTTCAATCTGTCGTTACTGATTTTCACGTATGTGTCGTATGTGTAGTTGTAGACGGGAAGTGAAAGAGCCAGTACGATGGTAGCGGCCGTAGTGATTATGAACTGTCCGCTTCTTCTTGCGACGAACGGGGGAGGCCTGAAGAAAATGGTGAAGTTCGGACTCTCTTCGCCTTCTATATTTTTGATCGCCTCCAGTATGGAGAGGAAATGGAACTGATCGACATACCAGTCACCCTTCTCCATCTCATAGTCGAAGTCGAAATCGCTCGCTTCGATTCCGAGATATGTATGGGCATATTCGTTCAGACCCAGTACCGGACCGGTCTCCGAGCCGGTGTAGAACATGTCGATCTTCTCTATCTCAAAGGCCCTTTTCGCATATATGAGAATATCGTTGACATAGAGAAATATCTCGCTGAAAAGCTTCATCAGGTGGTCTTGGTAGTCGAAGTTGGAAGTTTTAAGGCCCTCGTTCTGCAGCATTTCGTAAAAGGCTGCTTCATCCACCCTCTCTCCGTAGAGTTCGCAAAACCTTTCATAAATGTTTTCAAAAGAGTATTTCAACGATTTGGAGTAGATGTATTCACCGTCTTTGAAGAGTGCCAAAAAGGCGTCCTCTTTCTGGAAGTAAAGATAGCCGTGTACACCGTACGCTTCCAGTATATCTTTTTCATAGACGTTCTGTATGAGGTACGGTTTCGGATATATGTAGTCTATATATTTGACCTGCTGGCGTACATTGTCGAACACCTCGTGTATCACTTCGGGCTCTGCGACAAAGACATGGAACGAGCGCAGTTTGTCCGTTTTGCGGCCCGGTATTTCGAAGTATCTTATAATGTACTCGACAGCCTGGTCGAGGCCGAGATCGTCGTAAGCTTTGAGCTCTATCGCATCCTGCAGATCTTCCGGCGGGATATTCACGCTAACTTCAACTATCGACGAGATGAAATCCTTCGAGTTCAGGGTGGAGACTACAAAGTTTCTTTTGTCGTACTGGAGTTTCTCGATCTTTTGTAGAGCATTGTTTTGAAACTGATAGTAGATGTTTTGATAAGCGTTGATGGAAACTATTTTATGGAAACCTACACTCTCTCTTTCCATTTTTTCCTGTGATGTCTTAAACATTACGAAGCCTCGTTATGGTTGATTTGACTAATGATACACACTATACACCACATCTCCCCAGATCTCATTGTGGAGTCGTAGAATAACGGTGAAAACGGTTATATTTGGCAAAACCTTCTCTCTCCCGCAGATCGACAATCATTCTATCTGTGGTATATTGTGTGTAACATTGAATTTATAATTATTACTTCTACTGATTTTAACCTAGTTCAACTTAAAGAGCAGTTTAAAAGTAACAAAAAACGGCCTTGTTCCGGGCTCAAAAGCTACTCCTCGAAGTAGTATCCAACCTCGCTGAGTGACTTTTTCGTTTTCGACCAGCCGCTCTTCACACTGACGAAAAGCTCCAGAAAAATCTTTTTGCCGCTGAACTTCTCCATCTTCATTCTGGCATCTTTTCCTATACGTTTTATCGTGGATCCTCCACGGCCGACAAGAATCATCTTCTGACTCCTCTTTTCCGCGATTATCGTCGCCTGTACACGGTCGATATCGGGCCGCTCCTCGACTCTCTCAACGATCACGTCCGTCTCGTAAGGGATCTCGTCGCTGAGATTGTCGAAAATCGACTCTCTTATCATCTCTTTATAGATCTCTTTTACGCTGGTGGTTGTCAGCAGTTCGGGATCATAAAGCCACGGCGAAGCCGGCAGATTGGCCGAAATCTGCTTCAGGAGCTCCTCTTTCCCGATATTTTTGGTTACAGATACCGGAATAAGAGCCAAAAAGCGCTCCTGATATGCTTGATACTCACCGATCTTTTTTAAAAGATCTTGGTTACTCACTTCGTCTATCTTTGTCAAAACGACGATGTGTGGCCTCTTTTTTGCATTGATTTGCAAAAACTTCTCGTAGTTCTCCAATCTGTCTTTCGCGGCTGCGAGAAACAGAACAAGATCACAGTCACCGATCGCTTTGAACACCTCCTGCAGCATAAAACGGTTCAGAAGGCGCTCTTTTTCGTGAATTCCGGGCGTATCGACGAATATTATCTGACTATTTTCATACATCACGATAATATTCATCCGTTTTCTGGTCGCCTGGGCCTTTTTGCTTACCATCGCCAGTTTTTCGCCGACCAGCCAGTTGAGCAGTGTGCTCTTTCCGGCGTTGGGGCGGCCTACAACGGCTACGAAGCCCGCTTTCGTCGGTACTTTAGAGGATGTATCTTGCGACATCTTCATCCTCTACGATAGCATCGAGCTTCTCATGTACATAATCGGCCGATATCGTAAAAGTTTTACCCTTGTATTCGTCGGCTTCGAAACTGATCTCTTCGAGCACTTTTTCTATTACCGTATGAAGTCTCCTGGCTCCTATATCTTCGGTCCGCTCGTTGGCCTGAAAACTGACCCTGGCTATGGCTCTGAGCGCCTCCTCTTCGAAGACCAGCTCCATCCCTTCGACACCGAGAAGTGCCTGGTACTGCTTAATAAGGGAGTTTTTCGGTTTTGTAAGGATCTCATATAGCGCCTCTTCCGTCAAAGAGTCCAGCTCAACTCGCAGCGGGAAACGTCCCTGAAGCTCCGGAATCAGGTCGCTCGGTTTGCTCACATGGAAAGCTCCGGCCGCAATGAATAGAATATGGTCTGTCTGGATCGTTCCGTACTTCGTGTTTACGCTGCTGCCCTCCACGATCGGCAGCAGATCGCGCTGAACTCCCTCCTTGCTGGGGTCCTGTCGTCCGCTGTTCTGGCTCGAAACCGCTATCTTGTCTATCTCGTCGAGAAAGATGATTCCGCCTTCGCTTGCACGGCGCAGCGCCTCCTGCTTTATCTGCTCCTCATCGAGCAGCCGTTCGCTCGCGGCCTGGCGAAGAATATTTTTCGCCTCCTTAACGGGAACCTCTTTTCTGTTTTCACGACCGAGAGAACCGAAAACTTTCGCCAGAGACTCTTGTACTTTGCTCATCTCCGGCGGAAGGTTGCTGTCGGCCATCTCTATCTTCGGAGCGGGCATCTCCACCTCTATCGTGAGGTTGTCGAGTTCCCCTTTCCTGAGCTTTTCGCGCATTCTTTCGAAACTGCTCTCGTACTCCCGCTGCTTGGCCTCGGTCGCACCCTTCGGAAGCGGCGGCAAAAGCTTCTCTATGATCATCTTTTCGACATAGGAGTCTATCTCTTCGCTTTTGAGCTCTTTCTGCTCCTGGGTCACCAGATTTACGGATGTGGCGACGAGATCTCTTATCATCGATTCGACGTCGCGCCCGACAAATCCCACTTCGGTATATTTGCTCGCCTCCACTTTTACGAACGGGTATCCCATCATTTTGGCGAGTCGTCTTGCGATCTCCGTCTTTCCCACACCGGTCGAGCCGATCATCAGGATGTTTTTGGGCATTATCTCATCCTGTATCTCCGACGGGAGGCGCATTCTTCTGTATCTGTTTCTAAGGGCCACTGCGATCGTCTTTTTAGCATTCTGCTGCCCTATAACATAGTTGTCGAGATAGGCCACTATCTCTTTGGGTGTCATACTCTCTGCTCTGCTCATCTTTTCAGTTCCAGTGTCTTGATATTGTGATTGGTATATATACAGAGATCCGCCGCTATGTGCAGACTCTCCTCTACAAGCGTTTTCGGTTCCAGCTTCGCGTGTCTTGCAAGCGCCCTGGCCGCGGAGATGGCGAAGTTTCCTCCGCTCCCGATTGCGGCGATCTCTCCGTCTTCGGGTTCGACGACGTCTCCGTTGCCGCTGAGAATGAAGATATGATCGTTGTTCAAAACGATCATCATCGCCTCGAGACGTCTTAGTACCTTGTCTTTTCTCCACGCTTTGGAAAACTCTATAACCGCCTTCAGAAGGTCGCCCTTGCGGCTCTGTAGAAACCCTTCGAACATGTCGAAGAGGTTGAAAGCGTCCGCGGTGCTTCCGGCGAATCCGGCAAGCACCTTACCGTTGTATAGGGTCCTGATTTTCGTGGCGTTCCCTTTCAAAACGGCATTGCCGAATGTAACCTGCCCGTCACCCCCTATCACGGCACAGCTGTCCGATCTGTAGGCAAGAATCGTGGTCGCTTCGAACATTCGCTACTCTCCGACCACTTCGAATTTAAGCTTGGCGTGTATACCGTGGCCGAGCTTCACGTCCGCTTCGTATAGGCCGGTGGCTTTTATGGCACCGTCGAGATGGATGAGCTTTTTGTCTATCTCTATGCCTTCGTCTTTGAGCGCATCCGCCAGATCGTGGTTCGTTATGGCTCCGAAGAGCGAACCGTTGGCTCCGAGCCTCTTCTTTATGACGATCCGCTTACTCTCGAGCTCGCTTTTCAGCTTCTCGAGGCGTTCTATCTCTGCCGCCTCCATCTGAGCCTTTTTTGCCTGTTCGCTCTCCCACTCCCTTATCACTTCGTCGGTGGCCACTTTGGCAAAACCTTTCGCTACCAGAAAATTTTTGCCGTAGCCGTCTTTTACCTCTTTTATCTCTCCCGCTTTACCGAGGTTTTTTACATCTTTTACAAGCAGTACTCTCATATATCGTTCCCTCTGTTCAGTTTTTGGGATCCGTCGAACCCCTATTTATATTGCCGATTATATCGAAAATAGCGTAAATTGGGATATAATTGCACCAATTTGATTACGGGAGAGTTAGAACATTATGTTTGCCGATTTCAAAACACCGGACTATGAAAATTTTGCGAAGAGGCTAAAACGGACTCTCGATCAAAATTTAAAGCAGATCGAGTCACTCGTGCAAAAGAGCGGTCGTGACTATATCTCTTTCGTACGGCCCTATATGGAGACTTTCGAAAAGCTCGATATCTTTTTTACTCCACTCTCACACCTGAACAGCGTGGAGAACTCGGAGCAGACCCAAAAGGCGTATGAAGAGTCCCTTCCTCTGCTCTCGCACTACCATACGAAACTTTCGCAAAACAGGGATATCTACGAAGCGTTTTTGAGAGTCGAGACGGATGACGATGCTCAAAAAGAGGTTTTGAAGCAGGAGATACGCGACTTCAGGCTCTCCGGTGTGGAACTGCCGGACGAGAGCAAAAAGAGGCTTGAAGAGATAAATCTCCGTCTCAGCGAGCTCAACAACCGTTTTTCGCAAAATCTTCTCGATGCTACCAATGCTTACGAACTGATCATCGAGAATAAAGAGGACGTAGAGGGGATTCCCCAAAGCGACCTCGAACTTGCCGAAACCGAAAAAGAGGGTAAAAAGGTCTGGCGCTTTACGCTCCAGATACCGAGCTACATGGCCTATATGACATACGGACCCAACAGATGCCTTAGAGAAGAGCTCTACAGAGCTTATGTGACGAGGGCGCCGCAGAACTCTGAAGTGATAGACGAGATTTTGCGACTCAGAAACGAGAAGGCGAAGATTCTCGGGTTCGACCGCTATAGCGAACTCTCTTTGCAGACCAAGAGCGCCCCCTCGGACGATGCCGTTCTCGACTTCTTGAACAGACTTGCCGACGCATCCATGCCGCATGCGGAAAAAGAGGTGCAAAAGCTAAGGGAGCTTGCTAAGAGGGATGGAGTGGATGAGATCCAGAGCTACGATGTCGCCTTCTACAGTGAGAAGCTGAAAAAGATCGAACTCGACTTCGACGACGAGAAGACGCGCCCCTATTTCGAGCAAAAGAGGGTGCTAAAAGGGATGCTCGATTTTGTCTCAGAGCTTTTTGGTATAGAGTTTGAGAAAGTCGAAGTTTCGGTCTGGAACGAAAAGGTGGTCGTTTACGATCTGAAAAGAGAGGGAAAAACCTTTTCGCGAATATACTTCGACCTGGAGGCCAGGAGTAGCAAGAGGGGAGGGGCATGGATGAACGACTGGCAGACCCACCACGAAGATCCCGAAGGCAGAGAGCACCCCGCTTCGGCGTTTGTGGTATGCAACTTCTCTCCCTCAACGGAGCAGACCCCCTCACTTCTAAGGCACGACGACGTGGTGACACTCTTTCACGAGATGGGTCATGCCATCCACCACCTTTTCAGCCGTGTAAAGGAGCGCTTTGTCAGCGGTATTCACGGTGTGGCGTGGGATGTGGTGGAGTTTCCTTCGCAGTTTCTGGAGAACTTCGCGTATGAAGAGACCATTTTGAGGAGATTCGCATTTCACTATGAAAGCGGCGAACCTATGCCGGATGAGTTGATGCACAAGATCAGAAAAAGCAAAAACTTCATGGCGGCCACGGGTATGCTCAGGCAGATAGAGTTCGCACTCTTCGATTTTATGCTCCATCAGAAGCTTTATCAGGGTGATGAGGTCCAAAACCTACTCGATTCATTGAGAGAGAGGCTCTCTCTTATCAAACCGCCCTCCTACAACCGCTTTCAGTGGGGATTCGCCCATATTTTCGCAGGCGGGTACGCCGCAGGATACTTCAGCTACAAATGGGCCGAAGTGCTCAGTGCCGACGCCTTTTTCGCATGTTTCGAAAAGGGTGAGATAAAGAGAGAGAAAACGGACGGTTACAGGCGAAATATATTGGAGATGGGCGGCAGCAGGCCGATGGACGAGCTATATCGCCGTTGGCTCGGAAGAGATCCTGACCCAGAAGCGCTCATTAGACTCTATGACCTGACGGATCGGCATTGAACGACCTCGAATTCTGGGAGTACTTTTTTATAATAGGCTCCATTCTCACATATATATGCTGGGGGTTTGTATTTGCCGTGCAGGCGCTTCTACTTTTGCACGGGCGTCCGGAGGCGGTAGAGTGGCTCAAGAGTCGCTACACCCTAAAGAGTTTCAGACGAGAGATGAGAGCATTCATTCCGATGGTATATCTATTCTATATACTTCTGGAGATTATTCCGGGCCTAATAGGTCTCGAAGATGCGGTAATCAAATTTTCGCCCAAGGATCTGCGCCGAAGAGCCGAAGAGGTTTTGAAGTAGACTCTACCGCATCTTTTTCTGATAGTAGAGTGTAAGAAGAGATACGACGGCCACCACGAAGACTACCGAAAATATCTCCCAAAGCAGGGTATTCATGCAACTCTCCCGCCGCAGCGCCGTCTGGCGCTTTAAGGCTACTTTCTTCTTGCGTGGCCTTCGATTATGAATCTCAGAGCGTTCAGACGGATGAAACCTTCGGCATCTTTCTGGTTGTAGACGCTATCCTCTTCGAAAGTACTGAACTCGGGGGCGAAGAGTGAATTGGGAGATTGCCGCCCCACAACCGTCACGCTCCCCTTGTATAGCTTGAGGCGTACGTCACCGTTTACATTCTCTTGTGTTCTATCTATGGCCGCCTGCAGCATCTTTCTTTCCGGGGCGAACCAGAAGCCGTTGTATATCAGCTTCGCGTAGCGGGGCATCAGTTCGTCTTTGAGGTGCGCCTCTTCCCGATCGAGTGTGATCGACTCTATCGCGCGGTGGGCTTTGAGCATGATCGTTCCGCCGGGAGTTTCGTAGCAGCCGCGGCTCTTCATGCCGACATACCTGTTTTCGACTATATCGAGCCTTCCTATGCCGTTTCTGCTTCCAAGTTCGTTAAGAGCGGCAAGCATCTGCGCCGGTGTCAGCTCTTTTCCGTCCAGCGCTACCGGATCGCCGTTTTTGTAGGTTATCGTGATATATTCGGGTCTGTCAGGAGCCTTTTCGGGGCTGACGGTCCAGCGCCACATATCCTCTTCGGGCTCGTTCATAGGATCTTCGAGAATCCCCCCTTCGTATGAGATGTGAAGGAGGTTCGCATCCATGGAGTAGGGGGACTTTTTGCCGTGTTTTTCTATGGGAATACCGTGCGATTCGGCATATTTAAGGAGCTTCTCGCGGCTGTTCAGGTCCCACTCGCGCCAAGGGGCGATGATGGTTATGTCGGGATTGAGCGCAAGGTAGCCGAGTTCGAACCTGACCTGGTCGTTGCCTTTACCGGTAGCGCCGTGGCTTACGGCATCCGCCCCGGTCAATTTGGCGATCTCTATCTGTCTTTTGGCTATCAGGGGTCTCGCTATCGAGGTTCCTAGCAGATACTCCCCCTCATAGACGGCGTTGGCGCGAAACATCGGAAAGACATACTCTTTTACGAACTCCTCACGTAGATCCTCTATGAAGATATTCTCGGGCTTTATTCCGAGTTTGAGAGCCTTTTCCCTTGCCGGTTCAACCTCTTCACCCTGTCCTATATCTGCAGTGAAAGTGACGACTTCACAGTCGTACTCGTCCTGAAGCCATTTCAAAATTATGCTGGTATCGAGCCCGCCCGAATAGGCAAGGACCGCTTTGTTTACCTTTTTTTTCATACTTTTACCCCGAAGTCAAAGAAGTTTTCGGGATTCTATCGTAATTGAGTTGAAAATATCATGAGAGTGCTTGGAAACTTCAGCGGGTTGTAGGGGCGGCCAGGCCCTGCCGAATTGCGGGCTTAGCCCGGAATTTGCGTAACATCATGAATGTAAATCGAGCAGTGAGTCGTTCCGCTCTCCGGTAGATGTGAGAAATCTCTTCTCCTTCCGCAGCTCATCCATTTGACGCTTCAGTTGAGATCTCTTCGCTTCGAATCTATCTGTCGCTTCACTTATTAGCTCGAGTGCACTGCTCATCTCTTCGACACTCTCGAACGGCGGCATGGAGTCGAGGAGGTCCGTCAACCTCTTTTCATCCTCTTCGGCCAGAGCCGCTATGAACGAGTTATGCCAACTCATCGGCCGTCACCTCTCTCCACGCCTCCAGCAGCTCTTTCGTAACCCTTATCACTATATCCAGATATTCGCAGCTGTTCTGGGCGTTGCTCTCGTTTAGAAACTTTATCTGCTGATTGTAAAGGCCCCCGAGATAGTGGGAGACCTCTCCGCCTCTCTCCGCATCCAGCGAGTTTATCAGCTCTACGAATATCGCTACCGCACGGTTTGTCCAATAGACGCGTTTTTCTATATCTCCCTGTTCGATAGCCTTCTTTGCCATGGAGCAGAATCTTATGATCCCTTCGTAAAGCATTTCGATCAGCTTTTCCGGAGACTCGATCTGAATATTGTTCTGTGTGTAAGTGTTGTAAGCGGCTGCTGCAGTCATTTTTAATCCTTTGTCAATGAAATTTTTGCATCCTTGCAAGTTTGTAGGTATCAACCTTTTTTATCGAAAATCATTCCGACAATCTCACGCATCTTAGCTGCCAGTCTCATGGCCTCTTCGGAAGGGATTTTCCGAATCACCTGGTCGTTGCTTGTATCTATTACCGAAACGTAGAGCTCATCTATCGAGTCGTCGAAACCGAAACGGATAGATGTGTTGAGAGGATTCATCTCTTTGTTGAGCTGGTCGGTGATCTCCTGCAACTGTTTTTTAAGCTTCTGTGTATCGGCTTTCTCTTCGATCTGTTTCGCTTCTTCGCGTATAGAGTTGTTGGTGCTCTTGTGCGGTTGCGAAACGGATCTGCCGCCGGCTTCGGGCCCCTGCGGCATAGAGGGTTGAGCCTGCTGTGTGCGTATGGTGTTGAATATCTCCATGGCGGTTACCTCCATTTCCGTTTAAAAGAATATCGGTAACCGGAGAGATTAGTTAAGGCCGCATACGGCTACTTTGGTATAATACGCGAAAAAGATATCGGGATATCGATGAAAATAGCGTTGTCATGCCGCTCCATACTGCTTGAAAAGAGTCTTAGAAAGTTCCTTGACGACCACCTTGTGCCGGAGCACGAAGCGGAGCTTATCGTGACGGATCACCCCCTCAGAATCGAAAAGCCGGTTCTGCGCATAGGAAACGATAGTGAAGCCGACCTGGGCAAGCCATTCTCCAGATCGAGACTCATGATCAAGATAGAGGAGAAGCTTCAGGCCGACCGTACAAAAGAGGCTCTCAGGCACTTCGTGATAGAGGAAGAGAGTCTGGAAGAGCAGATAGAGAGAGCGGTGCACGACTTTGCGCAGAAGTTGATCAAAATATTTAAAGAGCATTATGAAAAGAGAAGATAGGAGACTGTACACACACATTATAGGCGGGAAATATCGCGGGAAAAAGATAGTGCTTCCCTCCAAAAGTGTAACGAGAAGCTCGAAAAACAGGCTTAGGGAGTCCGTGTTCAACACTTTGCAGTTCGATATAGTCGACCGCAATTTCGTAGAGATGTTCGGAGGCAGCGGGTCGGTGGGTCTGGAGGCCATCAGCAGAGGTGCCAAAAAAGCGTGGTTTATAGAGAGAGACAGAGACTCCTTCAGGACTCTTCGCGCCAACTGTGAAGTTATAGACCCCTACAGGTGCGATATAAGGGAGGGTGACGCTTTCGAAACCCTTCCGCAGATTCTTAAAGAGATCGAAAGAGCCGGAGAGAAGACATATCTCTATATCGATCCACCGTTTTCGATACGTGAAGGGGAGGGCGATATATACAAGAGAGTCATCGAGACCATAGCGGGTGTCGACCCTGATCTGATAATCTATATAATTGTAGAGCATATGACGAAAGAGGCGATGCCCGAAAAGATCGGCGCGTTTAAAAAGATAAAAGAGAAAAAGTTCGGTAAAAGTTCTCTGAGCTACTACGAATCCTGAAAAAGGAACGGATTTTGCTTTAGGTCTGCAAACACTCCCGCCAGGCGGGAAGATGAAAGGTGGATTTTGAGACGATCGCTTTTTCTTCTTCTGCTCGCGCCGCTGCTGGTACATGCGGTCAAAATAAAAGATATAAGCAACATTATCGGCGTCAGAGACAACCAGCTAATCGGCTACGGTCTCATTGTCGGACTCAACAAGACCGGCGACGGCACCACCTCAAAGTTTACTTTGCAGACAATCTCCAACATGCTTCAGTCGATGAACGTCAAGCTCGACCCCAAAGATATAAAATCCAAAAATGTCGCGGCGGTAATGGTTACCGCCACCATGCCTCCGTTTTCGAGACAGGGTGACAGGATCGATGTCATAGTCTCTTCGATCGGCGACGCCAAGTCGATAGAGGGCGGCACGCTTTTGATGACGCCTTTAAAAGGTGTGGACGGAAGAATATACGCGCTGGCTCAGGGATCCGTGACCATAGGGGGGCGCAACGGTAGGGGCGCCGGCTCTTTGAACCATGCTACAGCCGGTAGGATTCCGGGAGGAGCTCTGGTCGAGCAGGAGGTCCCTTTCAATCTATACGGTCAGAAGCAGGCGACACTGAGCCTGAAAGAGTCCAATTTCCAAAACGCGATAAATATCCAGAACACTCTTAACCGGTTCTACAAGGAGCGGGTAGCTGTAGCAGTCGACTCAAGAACCATAAGATTGAAAAAACCGGACTCTTTGAGCATGGTCGAGTTTCTTGCCGAAGCGGGAGAGCTCTCCATAGAGTACGAAGCAAAACAGAGAATAGTGATCGATGAAAGAACGGGTACCGTAGTCTCCGGTGTAGAGGTCGAAGTGGAGCCCGTAATGATCACTCACGGCGATATAACGATAAAGATCGAAGAGAGCGAGGCTCTTCCCCCGATGAAAAAAGGTAGCGATGCGCTCAATGTTGGCTCGAAGATGCAACTGCAGCCCAATCGGCATGCGCTTGTCGTTAAACCTGGCGCGGCAACGGTTGCAAATCTTGCCCGCTCGCTCAAAAAACTCGGTGCTACTCCCAAAGATGTCATTTCGATACTTGAAGCGATGAAAAATGCGGGCGCGATACACGCAGATCTGCAGATAATTTAAGGAGATAGAGGTGCAGACCCTGAATATTAATGAATATCAACGAACGGTTCCGAAGATTACCGATCTCGATTCGAAGAAGCTGAAAGAGCAGACAGACGCCTTTGAAGCGATAATAATCAAGATGCTTCTGGACAAGGCCATAAGCTCCGAAGACCCCCTACTGCCGAAGGATCCCGGCAGGGAGATCTACCGTTCCATGCAGAACGACCAGATGAGTAGAGAGCTTAGCGGAGTATTCGGTTACAGTGAACTGCTCTATAGGTTCCTAACCGAAAAAAAACTCTAAAAGGCTCTTAATAAATGTACAATTTTGCCGATAGTATAATTAAGCAGATACTATAATAATGCAAAAGGATACATAATGATCAGAAACGTAGGTGCCAACAACAGTTCAAATATCATGAACGAGATGAAGAAGAACGAGGATATGGCCGTTGAAAAACAACAGATCAAAGAGCAGACACGCGTTGACGAGTTGAAGCAGCAGGTCAAAAACAACGAATACAAGATCGATCTGCGGGCTACGGCTACCAAAATGGCGCAGGAGCTCAAACCGGAATAGGAAGGAAAGTCTATGTTGACGCACTATCTACTGAAAGCCGTTGAAGATCTCGATGCACTGATCGAGCTGACGATGCGGGACATCGAAGATATAAAGATCGCACGTCACGATTCGATGTTCGGTCGAGTCAGGGCCAAAGAGGATAGGATCGCGTCATTTGAAAAATATAAAGCCCTGATCGATAACGAAATAGCGGTTTTACTTAAAGATCATCCCGAAAGCGGGCTCTCCGACCTTCTGGACGAAGAGACGCAAGGGTGGCTGGCACGGCTTCGCGGAACCCTGGAAAGACTCCACTCCGTAAACAGATATTACGCCCGCTTTGTAATTGCGGTGGGTGAGTTTTACAACTCACTATACGAAGAGATATTTCCGACAGAACAGGACGGGTACACGGGTAAAAGCCCCAAAGTAGCATCTCTGATCGAATTGAGGGTCTGAGATGGCCTCCATATTCAATGCACTAAATATAGGCTACAGCGGTCTTAAGACTTCACAAATCGCCATTGACACAACCGGTCACAACATATCCAACGCCCAAAACCCGGACTATACCCGCCAGCGTGTTGTCATTTCGCCCAACACCCCGTTGAACACGGTACCGGGAGATATCGGCCTGGGTGCGAAGATTACGGAGATAGTAAGGGTTCACGACGAGTTCGTCTACAAAAGGCTGAAGAGCTCCTCTTCGAACAGCGAGTATGCAAACTTCAGGCAGGAGATTCTAGATGAAGTCTCCAGCTACTTTCCGGAGATCGAGAAAAACGGAGTCTACAACGGACTGTCCAAACTTTTTGATGCCTGGAGCAACTTTTCAAAAAACAGCGACGACAGTTCGTTGAAAATCGATCTGGCCCAGCAGGCGAAGAGTTTCGCGGCCACTCTGCGAGATACAAGAGAACAGCTCCTTAAAACTCAGGATTCGCTGGATGAACGTCTTCGCACGGCGGTGGACGAGATTAACCGAATCGGAAAAGAGATAGCGGAGATAAATGTCCGAATAAACACAAACGAGACGGGTGGAGCTCACGCCAACGACCTGAGAGACCAGCGGGACAAGCTCGAGCTCGCCCTGAGCAAACTTATCGACATTGCCGTAACCAAAGGTGAATTGGAGTCCGATACCACAGTCGATTCGCATCTGGTGGAGTCTACGGATCAGTACCATCTCAGCATCGGCGGCTCATCTTTCGTGGATGGGGCGACATTTCATCCGCTCGTACTGAAGAGTCCGGGGGAGGGGACGAGATACTCCAACATCTATTACCAACGACAGGATCATGTCAGTTTCGATATAACCAACTACATCCACGGAGGAAAAACCGGCGCTATTCTCTCACTGCGCGGTAGCGATTACAGCGAAGAGTACGGCAAATTCATGAACGGCGATATACAGCAGGCTATAGACAGACTCGACAGTTTCGCCTCTTCTCTTATAGAGAATATCAACAATGTATATGCCGCACACGCGACCGACGCCATGTTGAGCAACGTAGCGGTAGATCCGAACAGGCTTGTTGAGAACTCAGATCCCGCAATAGATACGACCGGGCAGTTCAAGGTAAAAATCTACGATATAGACGGAAACGTTGTAGCAGAGAGAAGCGTGCCTTTGAACGGGATGACTTTTCAGG
The DNA here is from genome assembly GCA_015494675.1 of Hydrogenimonas sp. The sequence continues at coordinate 31,047 of WGAW01000062.1, forward strand.
ATGTAGTAGACCGTATCAACGCCGTAAACGTGGATGACAATGGAGACAACACCGTCACAAACGATGTGGATGACTTCGTAACCGCATCGATTGATGCCGCGGGCTATATGTCGATTTCACTGAAGGGCGGTCTCAAAGAGAGGGGATACAGATTTTCTATCGAGGAGGGGGATTGGAACAACCCTTCTCTCTTTGCCGGCGCCATGGGAATGGAACGCTTCTTCGACGGTAACGACGCAAAGAGCATAAGGCTCAACAAAACTCTAGACGACAACCCTACGAGAATAGCCGGTAACGCGGCTCCGATTGCCGGAGACAACACGATAGCAAACAGGATGGTTCAACTGCAGTTCGATAAGGTAAATTTCTATATCGACGGTCAAAAAGAGCCATATTCGCAAGATACACTGAGCGGTTTTTTCAGAATGAGTGCAACGGAGGTGGCCGAAAAGACAACAGCGGCGCACACTGCTGCGGAAACTTCGCAGTCACTTCTGAATGCGGTTGTGGACGAGTTCGACAGTATAAGCAGGGTCGACCTCGACGAAGAGTTGACGAATCTGATGAAATATCAGACAGGTTACGGAGCGAGTGCGAAGGTGATATCGACTATAGATCAGATGATACAGACACTTCTTGGAATAAAACAGTAGAGCATGAGATGTCCATGTATCAGCGTCGCGCTGATTTTCACAATTTTCCTCTTCTCTTTCGGCGGCCCTCTGATATACGGCACCAGCCCTTTCGATCTAAATCCTGAGGCACTTTTGATTCCACCCTCGCTTGAGCACCCGTTGGGTACGGACAGGCTCGGGCGCGATATTCTCGCAAGGCTGATGCTGGGAGGTCAGGTATCTTTGATCATAGGGGTCGGAAGCGCTTTGATAGCCTCTATGATCGGGCTTATAGTCGGTGTTACGGCCGGCTACTTCCGAGGCAGGGTTGACAAAGTTTTCGTTGTGATCGTAGACCTGTTTTTGACATTTCCCACATTCTTCCTTCTGCTTGCCCTTGTAAGTTACATAGAAGCGTCGGTGTGGGTACTGATATTCGTCATATCCGTTACCGGGTGGATGACGATGGGGCGCATGATAAGGGCCGAGAGCTTTTCGATCGGCCAAAAGCCGTTTATAAAGATTTTAAAAATAGGCGGCGTACCGACACCGAAGATAATCCTGAAATATTTCACGCCACTGTTGGCACCCATCTTTTTTATCAGCTTCACTTTCGGGGTCGGCGGGGCGATTTTGAGCGAAAGCGCTCTGAGTTTTCTGGGGCTTGGAATAACTCCTCCCCAAATGAGTTGGGGAAGCCTGATAAGCGAGGGCAAAGAGGTGATGCAGATCGCATGGTGGATAAGTTTTTTCCCCGGTCTTATGATCTTTTTGGTGACATTCTCGCTCATGCAGATATCGGACTACCTGCAGACAAAGACCAACCGTAAAGAGGTTTTGGCCTGATTTCCGAGGCGGGTTGAACTCTACTTCAGCCTCTGCATAGCTTTTTGCAGATCTTCCGGAGTATCTATGCCGAAACTTTCGGTCTCCACTTCGCACATAGCTATCTTGAATCCGTGCGAAAGGGCCCTGAGTTGCTCCAGCTTTTCGGTATTTTCCAGAAACGACGACGGTAGCGAGCAGAAGCGCTCCAGCATTTTTCGCCTGAAGCCGTATATGCCTATATGACCCTTGTAATCTTCGTATCCGCCCTCTCTGTCGTAGGGTATCGAGCTTCTGGAAAAGTAGAGCGCAAAGCCGCTTTGGTCTGTTACGACTTTGACTATATTCGGATTTTGGGCATCTGCCGGCCGGATCTTTTTGTATAGCGAACAGATCATTACACTCTCGTCTTTGGCATGCCTTTGTACAAGAGTCTTGAGGCTTTCTATCGCTTCCGGCTCGATGAACGGCTCGTCCGCCTGCACATTGATGACCGTTTCGTTCTCATCGAGTCCCAGTCTGGCAGCCGCTTCGTTAATGCGGTCGGTACCGCTTGTGTGCCCACTGCTGGTCATTACGGCCTTGATGCCGTAAGATGAGCAGACTTCCATGACTTCTGGAGAGTCGGTAGCAACCGCGACACGGTCGACATCTTCTACCGCTTTGGCCGTCGCTATCACCATCGGGTATCCCCCTATATCGGCAAGTACCTTTCCGGGAAACCGTGTAGAGCCCAGACGGGCCGGAATCAATATCATCAAAAACCCTTTTTTTGGGTATAATTCTACCAAAAAACGGGGATAGGGTGCTATTTTACCAACCGCTGAGAGGATACCGTTTCAACAGCGATTCGATATTTCTGTACGACTTTATAGGCTCATTCTCTCCATCGGGCGATATGCTCGATGTCGGTTGCGGGGTAGGGGTGATTGGGCTGCTGCTTGCGCGAGACTTCGACCTCAAGGCTACACTGGTGGAGAAGCAGCCCCTGATGGTCTCTTATGCGAAAAAGAATGCCGAAATAAACAGGATAGAGGCCGATATTCACCTTGCGGACTTTCTGGAGTTCGAGTCTGCAAAGAGGTTCGATCATATCGTATCCAATCCTCCGTTTTACCACGAGGGTGTGATAAAGAGCGAAGACCCGCATCTGCATGCGTGCAGATATAACTCACACCTTCCGCCGAAACCTTTTTTCGCCAAGGTAAAGCGACTTTTGAAACCCAGGGGGCACCTCTTTTTCTGCTACGACGCTTCGCAGACGGGCGACATATTGAGCGCATTGAACGAAGCATCTTTGACAGTGGAGCATATGCGGTTCGTACATCCCAAGCGCGACAGGGATGCAAAACTGGTCATGATCCATGCCAGGAGAGACTCGAGAGCCAAGTGCATAGTCATGCCGCCGCTGATACCCTTTGAAGCGGACGGGTATGCCGATGTCGCGAAGGAGATATTTAAAAATGCAAGGACACATACGATAAAATGTCAGATCGATTAATAACCCAAGAGGGCTTTCGCTACACTTTCGATCCAAAAGCGTGCGAAGAGTGCATGGGAAACTGCTGCACGGGAGAGAGCGGGCATATCTGGGTATCGGTTCAAAAAATCCCCCAGATGGCCGCCTATCTCGGGATGGAAAGCGAAGAATTCATAGAGAAATATCTGGAAAAATCGGGATATAGATATACGATAAAAGAGAGAGTCGTCGTAGAGGGTGAGTTCGACTGTGCCTTTTTCGACAGGGAAACGAACCGGTGTACGATCTACCCTGTGCGCCCGATGCAGTGCAGAACATTTCCCTTTTGGGACTACTTTAAAGATAACGAAGAGGAACTAAGAAACGAATGTCCAGGTATCTTGTAACACCGATAGTGCTTCTGCTCTTTATAGCCGGATGTTCCACCAAGAATGTGCCTTCTTCGAATGGGGTCGAAGCCAAAGAGAAAAAGAGCCGCTATAGAACTTTCGCACTCGAAAACGACTATATCATACATGCGCTCTACTATAAAGAGCATAGAGCCTATGCCAGGGCCTACACGCTTTTCAAAGAGCTCTACGACAGGACCGGCAACCCCGAATATCTGCGTGAGGCCGCCACCCTTCTTATCGCTTTGAAAGAGTATGACGAAGCGCTTAAAGATCTGAAGATACTGACGGAAAAAGAGCCTGAAAACGCCGAGCTCTACAGGCTTATGACAATCGCATACGTGAAAAAGGATAGGAGGGAGGATGCGCTGAAGAGTGCGCAAAAGGCCCTTGAACTTGACCCCGACAATATCAAAAACGTCGATATGATAGCCTCTATCTATCTTAATGACGGTGAGAACCGCAAGGCGTTCGAGGCGTATGAGAGGTACTACGAAAAGCATCACGATGACGACTCGCTTGTCAGGATGGTATCGATTCTCTACCACAAGATGCATGATCGTAAAGGGAGCCTGAGCCTGCTGGAGACACACAGCAAAATGGTCGGATGCAGTGAAAAGGTGTGTCTGTTTCTTGCGGAGATATACAGGCGGGAGAACAACCTGGACAATCTCGCTTCGGTATACGAGAGGCTTTACGGTGCGACAGGAAAGAGCGAATATGCGCAAAGGGCGGCAGAGATCTACACCTACGAAAAACGGTACAAAAAGGCCGTAAAGATCCTGGAGTCTTCAGGAGCCGACAAGAGGCTTCTTCTTGCCGTCTTGAAGCAGTCGAGAGAGTACAAAAAGGCCCTGAAGCTGGCAAAAGAGCTCTACGATGAGACCCTCGATCCGGTCTGGCAGGCGGAGTACGGGGTTCTTCTATATGAAGCGGCCGAAAAAAAGAGCGATCCGAAGCTCCTGAGAAAGGTGGAGAGTCTGCTCTCCTCCTCGATCAAAAAGGGAGTCGACGAAGCTCTCTATCTCAACTACCTCGGGTATCTGCTCATAGATCATGAGATAGATATAACAAGAGGCATGGAGCTTGTCAAAAGAGCGTTGAAGATCGATCCCGACTCTCCATTCTATCTCGACTCACTGGCGTGGGGCTACTACAAGCTCGGCAGGTGCGACAGGGCGTACGATATTATGAAAAGGGTCGTGGAGAAGATGGGACTCGATGACAAGGAGATCAAGCTTCATTGGGAAAAAATCAGTAGATGCAGGAGTAAAAAGAAGTGATACTCGATGAGATAATCGCACGTACTAAAGTGGATCTGGAGAAGAGAAAAAAGGAGTATCCCCTCGATTGGCTCGGCCGTTCGCTGGCTTACAATCCGTTCCCTCCGAGAGATGTTCACAAGGTGCTCAAATCGACCCCGGAAAATCCGTACAGGATAATCGCCGAGGTTAAAAAAG
>WGAW01000063.1 GCA_015494675.1 Hydrogenimonas sp.
ATGGCGCCGCTTCTGCTGTGGCTCCTTGCCGGGCGCGACTCTTCTCTTTTGCAGGGTATTCACGAAAGCTGGCTCGACTACTTCGCGGCGCTTGTATTCGTACTCGCAAGCGTAACCGATTTTTTCGACGGCTACATCGCGCGCATGTTCAATCAGATCACCGCTTTGGGACAGATAATAGACCCGCTGGCGGACAAGATGTTGACACTCGCGGCCTTTTTGGGTCTGATCGTTCTACAACGTGCCGATGTCTGGGCCATATTTCTGATTCTGAGCAGAGAGTTTTTCATAACGGGCCTTCGAGTCGTCGCCGTCGGCGAAGGCAAAGAGATCTCATCTTCGATGGCGGGTAAGGTGAAGACGGTATCTCAGATGTTCGCGATAGGTTTTTTGACGATGAACTGGCCCGGAGGGGAGGCTCTTTTGTGGATCGCCGTGGCGATTACACTCTATAGCGGGTATGAGTATATCCGCGAATATGCAAAAGGTTGACGATGGGCATGCTCATATCTCTACTGATACTATCTTTTCTGATCTTCTTTCATGAGCTGGGCCATTTTCTTGCCGCGCGTCTTTTCGGCGTGCGTGTGGAGCGCTTTTCGATAGGTTTCGGAAAGGTTGTTCTCTCCAAAACGGTCGGCGGCACCGAGTACGCTCTGAGCGCAATACCTCTCGGCGGCTATGTGAAGATGAAGGGGCAGGATGACACCGACCCCACAAAGATCAGTCACGATCCGGACAGTTACAATGTAAAACCGCCGTGGCAGCGCATTGTGATCCTTCTGGCGGGCCCCTTTTTCAACTTCATCCTGGCATACTTTCTCTACTTTGCCATCGCACTGATGGGAGCCAACGCCCTCAAACCTACGGTAGGGAGTGTTCAACCGGACTCCCCCGCCGAACAGGCGGGATTGAAAAAGGGTGACACGATCGTGGCGATAAACGACGAGCCTGTCAGAGTGTGGGACGACCTGAGCGAAAAGATCTCCTCTTCGCACGGCCCTATCGACATGGTTATAGATAGAAACGGAACTCTCGTGCCGCTCAGTGTTGTACCGAGGGTTCTGGAAGCCAAGAACATATTCGGTGAAAGCGTCAAGAGAAGAATGGTCGGAATAGGACCTTCAGGCGATGTAACCGTCGTTCGATACGGCTTTGGCGATGCATTCGGTTTCGCTTGGCACAAGACTCTGGAGGCGGCCAAACTGATCGTACTGAGCGTTCAGAAGCTGATAGAGGGTGTGGTTCCGGCCAAGGAGATGGGCGGCGTCATAGCGATCGTGCAGGTGACGGCCGAGGCGAGTCAGCACGGAATAGTAGCGCTTTTCGCACTCACGGCTCTTATCTCCGTAAACCTCGGGGTTTTGAACCTGCTGCCGATTCCGGCACTCGACGGCGGGCATATCATCTTTACACTCTACGAGATGATATTCAGGCGCCCGCTCAACGAAGAGATAATGTACAGGCTCACGCTGGGAGGCTGGGTACTGCTGCTATCGCTGATGGCATTTACCATATACAACGACATAGCAAGGATCGCAAATGGATAGAGCAACGATGCAGGAGAGATTCGACCGACTGGTCTGGAGGGTCGAAGAGGCGAGGATAAAAAGGAGCGAACATCATATCGTAAAGATAGTGGCGGTAAGCAAATATACCGACGAAGAGAGTATTCGCATGCTTTACGATCTGGGGCAGCGCGCGTTCGGTGAGAGCAGAGTTCAGAGTCTGCAGGAGAGGATCGAGAAACTCGACGACCTACCGATAGAGTGGCACTATATAGGGAGGCTTCAGAAGAACAAGATAAACCATCTGATAAGAGCCAACCCATTTTTGATGCAGTCGCTCGATTCGCTGGAGCTTGCGGAGGCCATGCAAAAACGGCTTGCGGAGCATGGAGTTACGATGGAGTGTCTGATGCAGGTAAACAGCGCAAGGGAGGAGAGCAAGGCCGGCGTGGAGCCGGAAAAGGCCGAAGAGGTCTACCTGGCGATCAAAGAGTCGTGTCCAAATATCGACCTGCGGGGCCTCATGACTATCGGAGCGCATGTGGATGACGAATCGGTCATAAGAGAGAGTTTCGAAACCACCTACTCCATCTTCGAAAGATTGCAAAAGGATGGTGCCCAGATATGCTCGATGGGTATGAGCCGCGACTTCGAACTGGCCATAGAGTGCGGCTCGAACATGATACGGGTGGGATCGATACTGTTCGAGTAGAAGAGCCGTGGCGCGCACGGCAAAGGAGCTGTGATGATGATCTTCAAAGATAGAAGCGATGCCGGAAAGCATCTCGCCCGCGCGTTGATGCGCTATAAAGAGGAGCACCCTCTCGTCTTGGCGATCCCCCGCGGCGGTACGGAAGTGGGTTATGAAGTCGCCAAAGCGCTCGACGCCGACTTCGATCTTCTGATCGCCCGAAAACTTCCGTTTCCAGACAACCCCGAGTCCGGCTTCGGTGCCGTCGCCGAAGATGGATCTATCTATATTATCCCCTACTATGCCGAGATTCTCGACCCCTCTTTGATAGCGTCTATAGTCGAGTATCAGAAAGAGGAGATAATACGGCGCATAGCGCGCCTGCGCGGAGGCAGGGAGTTGACCCCTGTCGAAGGGCGCACGGTGATCCTCGTGGATGACGGTATAGCGATGGGCTCCACGATGCGCGCCGCACTCGACTACTGCCGGCGAAACGGTGCGGCCAAAGTGGTGGTAGCCGCCCCCGTATCGAGCCCGCGCGTAAAGGAGGAGTTCGAAAAGATCGCCGACGATGTGGTTATCCTCTCCACACCGCCCTACTTCCGGGCAGTGGCCGAAGCGTACGAGAGGTGGTACGACGTAAGCGACGAAGAGGTTCTGCAGATAATGCGAAGGTGGCGCGCCGGCTGAGAAGTGTTGCGCAAAAGCCGGAACAAGATCTCGAAATCTTTCTGTTTCCCGCCTTTCGTGTGTGCCGGCGAGCGGCGGTGAGAGCAGAATTACTAATCATAGGCGGTTAAATTTCGATATGCTTTTTGAATCTCCTCTCCATCGTATCTATGATTTCCGGAGCGAAGACGGACTTTTTACTCGAAACGAGATATGAAACGGATGCCGTTACTGCTGCGAAGTGTGCCGCCTCTATCCCGAATAGCTCCGCCGCCAGGATTATTCCTGTTATCGGAGAGTTGGTCGACCCGGCGAGTACGGAGACAAAGCCCAAAGCGGCATAGAGCGGTATGTCGGTATCTGTCAACTGTGCGTAGAGATTTCCGGCCGTGGCTCCCGTGAAGAATATGGGTGTCACAAAACCTCCGCTGCCGCCGAAACCGAGGGTTACGGATGTAAAGAGAGTCTTCAGAACCGGATCGTACCAGTGAAAACTCTCCGATGCCGAAAAAGCGGCATTTATGCTATCCAGTCCCAAACCGAGATATCTTTCTCCGAAAAGAACGGCCAGGACCACTATGATTGCTCCACCTGTAAAACCTTTTAAAAAGGGATTGATCAGACTCTTCTTTGAAAAGTGGTTCGCAAAGTTCATGGCGACTATGACCATATATGAGACAAGGCCGAAGAAGAGACCGGCAGCAACCGCTTTGATCAGATTTATCAACTCCCAGAAGCCCG
>WGAW01000064.1 GCA_015494675.1 Hydrogenimonas sp.
AAGCGCGATCGCCGGAGGCGGACGGTACAACCGCCTCGTAGAGTTTCTCGGCGGAAAGCCCACACCCGCGGTGGGCTTCGCGCTCGGAATCGAACGTATCATCGAACTCGTAAAGCTCCCGGAAAGAGGCAGAAGCGGAATCTACCTCGGCTTCATGGAGCCCGAAGCGATAGGGACGATTTTGAAAATAGCTCATAAAAAGCGTGCCGAAGAGAGGGTCTATGTGGAGTATTCGAAACGCTCCTTGAAAGCGCACCTCAAAGCCGCCGACAGGATGGGAGCAAAAATCTGCGCCGTAATCGGCGAAGAGGAGTTTCAAAACTCCGAGATCTGGATAAAAGATCTCGAGACCAAAGAGGAGCGGCGGGTTGGAGTCGATCGGTTTGAGTGATCCGGCCAAAGTGTACGGCATCGACAGTTGGGGAGAGAACAATTTCATCGTCGAAGATGGAGTGGTAAAGATAAACCACGGATGCAGACCATCTCTTGTCGAAATCACAAAAAAGTTGCGGAAAGACGGCTTCAAAGGGCCGCTGCTTCTGCGCTTCCCCCACCTGGCCGAAAAGAGTGTGAGAAGACTCTTTTCACACTTCGAGAGGGCAAAAGAGGAGTTCGGGTACGGCGGCAAATTCAAAGCCGTTTTTCCGCTCAAGGTAAACCAACTTCCCGGCTTCGTCATCCCGCTGACAGAGGCGACGAAAGATCTCGACTACGGACTCGAAGCGGGTAGTAAAGGCGAACTGATCCTCGCGATGGCCTACACCAACCTTGGAAAGCCCATAACGGTCAACGGCTTCAAAGACCGCGAGATGATAAGCATAGGTTTTCTTGCCGCAAAGATGGGGCACAACATAACGCTCACAATCGAAGGAATCAACGAGCTGGAGCTTATCATCAAAGAGGCGTCAAGGCTTGGCACCCCTGTTCCCAAGATAGGGCTTAGAATCAGACTCCACACAGGCGGGATAGGCATATGGGCGAAAAGCGGCGGCTACAGCTCCAAATTCGGCCTCACATCGACCGAACTGCTTGAAGCCATGGATCTTCTGAAAAAGCACAATCTGACCGACAGGCTCTCGATGATCCACTTCCATATAGGGTCTCAGATGAACCACATCTCACCGCTCAAAAAGGCTATCCGGGAAGCGGGCAACATATATGCCGAGCTCAGAAAGATGGGTGCCGACAACCTTCGCGCCATCAACATAGGAGGCGGGCTCGCCGTGGAGTACAGCCAACACGAGGGGCGTTCGAGCAGAAACTATACGATCGAGGAGTTCACCAACGATGTCGTCTTTCTCCTCAAAGAGATTTCCGAATCGAAAGGTGTCAGGGAACCGACCATCTTTACAGAATCGGGACGATTCGTCGCCGCGGCCCATGCGGTGCTTGTAGCCCCGGTTCTGGAGCTCTTCAGCCAGGAGTACAGCGAAAAGATACTACGCCTGAAAGAGAGGAACCCCCCGCTTGTACAGGAGCTGTACGACCTCTACACCACTATCACCTCCAAAAATGCCAGAGAGTACCTACACGATGCGCTGGACCATATGGAGTCTCTCCTGACGCTCTTCGACCTGGGCTATATAGACCTGACCGACCGTGCCAACACCGAAACTCTGGTACATCTCATAATCAAAAAGGCGCTTGAACTGCTGAGGGAGAAGCCTTCGAAAGAGATTAGAGACATTCTCGACAGGGTCCAGGAGCACTACCTTGTAAACTTCTCTATCTTTCAATCGCTTCCCGACTATTGGGGTCTGGGCCAGAGATTCCCTGTGATGCCGCTCGACAGGCTCCAAAAACGCCCTACCAGATCGGCCAGTCTCTGGGATATTACGTGCGACAGCGACGGAGAGATCGATTTCGACATCGATACACCCCTCTACCTGCACGATGTGGATGTGCAGAGGGAGGAGTACTTTCTCGGATTTTTCAATGTAGGAGCCTATCAGGAGGTGCTGGGAATGCGACACAATCTCTTCACGCATCCGACCGAAGCAACGATCCGTTTCGACGAAAGCGGGAAGTACACCATCGAAAACATACTTGAGGCTCAAAACATAATTGATGTACTCGACGATTTCGATTACGACACAAGAGAGATAGAGCGCAGAATCAGGGAGCAGATAGAGAACTCTGCTACAATAAAAGATGACGAGCGAAAAGAGATACTCGGCGAGCTTTATCTCTACTTAAGTGAAAATGGATATCTTAGAACCATAAATTTCGACGAGCCGTAAACTTTACGTTTTGCGACAATATATATTCGGCAACGTCAGCGAAGCAGTGCGTTGCATAAGATCAAACGGAAGGAGGCCGATGTGCCCTCGCTTGTGCGACTGATTATAGAAGATATAAACAGTATATATCGAAGAGATCCTGCTATCAGGTCGAGAATAGAGATCTTTTTCAACTATCCCGGTGTTTGGGCGATAGCGAACTATAGAATAGCCCACAAACTCCACACTAAAGGGTTCGCACTGCTTGCAAGAATGTGGATGGGGATAGCCCAGCTCTTTACAAACATAGACATCCACCCCGCGGCAACAATCGGAAGGCGAGTCTTCATTGACCACGGCATAGGCGTCGTAATCGGCGAAACGGCCATCGTGGGCGACGATGTGACGATATACCAGGGGGTCACTCTCGGGGGCGTATCTCTGCATCCCGGCAAGCGCCACCCTACCGTCGAAAACGGCGTCGTCATAGGGGCCGGTGCCAAAATACTGGGCAATATAACGATAGGTGCAAACTCCAAAATCGGAGCCAACTCGGTCGTGGTACGATCCGTTCCGCCCGAATCCACGGCTATCGGAATACCGGCAAAGGTGATAACCAAAGGGCGCGACAAAAGCCCCCTAAGCCACAACAAACTTCCCGATATAGACAAGGAGCTCTTCGAATACCTGCTAAAGCGTGTCGCCGTCATAGAGCACATTCTAGCCCCCGAGCACAAAGAGCTCCTCGAAGAGGATCAGAAACTCGACGAGATATACGACGCCTTTATAAAATCGATCAAAAACTGATCCGAAACTCTGATCTAACTGATTTTACGCAGAAGGCGTAAAATCGTCTCGAAATCTTGGATTTCGGAGCTTCAGGGGGTTGTAGGGCCGCTCACCCCCTGCCGAATTGCGGGCTTTGCCCGGAATTTGCGTAACATGGATTGTCTAATACAGAATCTTGTTTGGATCTTCATACCACTTCATAAAGACTCTTTTGCACGCATTCGAAGGCCGGTGCTCGAACTTTACGGGATCTTTCACTTTTTTGGCCGCAATATCGGTAATCAAAGAGTCGTCGAACCCGATGGCCGCCGACTCCTCTTTGGTGTTGCAGTAGACCACCTTTTCCAGATGTGCCCAGTGTATCGCCGCGAAGCACATGGGGCAGGGCTCCGCGGTAACATACATTACACACCCTTCTAGGTGAAACGTTTCAAGCCTCTGCGATGCCCTTCTTATAGCCACTATTTCCGCATGAGCGGTCGGGTCGTTGGTTTTGACCACCATGTTGTGGCCTTTCGCGATCACTTTTGAATCTTTGACTATGACGGCTCCGAACGGCCCGCCTTCACCCGCGTCTATCCCTTTTTCCGCCTCTTGCAGCGCAATTTCCATAAATCTGTCCATGAGATATTATAACCTGATATCCCGAAATAGAGCTATACTTAAAGCATGATTTGATAAAATCACAGTAAAAAAGGCCCGCATATGCTCTCAGACAGAATTCAGATACTATCGGAATCTCTCACTATGGCCATTACGGCACTGGCCCAGCAGCTCAAAAGAGAAGGTAGAGATATTCTCGGTTTTTCGGCAGGTGAACCCGACTTCGACACTCCCAAAGTAATCAAAGATGCCGCGATTCGCGCTATAGAGGAGGGTTTTACCAAATATACACCGGTCGACGGAATTCCGGAACTCAAAGAGGCGATCGTCGAAAAACTGAAGCGCGATAACAACCTGAACTATACAACCGATCAAGTGATTGCCAGCAACGGTGCGAAACAGTCGCTTTTCAACCTCTTTCAGGCCACAGTAAACCCGGGAGACGAAGTGATAATTCCGGCTCCGTACTGGGTTACCTACCCGGAACTCGTAAAATATTCGGGCGGAAAACCGGTGATTATCGAGACAGACGACGAGAGCGGCTTCAAGATCACGCCCAAACAGCTTGAAGACGCTATTACAGAAAAGAGCAGAATGGTGATTCTAACTTCACCTTCGAATCCCACGGGTGCCGTCTATACGGAAGAGGAGCTCGAAGCGATAGCGGATGTACTCAAAGGTACCGACATTCTTGTTGCCAGCGACGAGATGTATGAAAAGCTGGTCTATGGCGGCACCGTATTCACGGCCGCCGCATCGATTAGCGACGATATGTTCGAAAGGACGGTCACGATAAACGGCCTAAGCAAATCGGTAGCTATGACCGGGTGGCGTTTCGGATACTGTGCGGCCGCCGACAGGGAGCTGGTAAAGGCGATGAAGAAGCTCCAGAGCCAGAGCACCTCAAACATAAACTCGATAACGCAGATCGCCTCGATAAAAGGGCTCGACGGAAGCGCGGACGAAGATATAGAGATGATGAGAAGAGCGTTTGAATCAAGATGTGAAGAGTCTGTACGGCTCTTCAACGAAATAGAGGGGCTCTCGGTCATAAAACCGGACGGCGCCTTCTACCTTTTCGTCAACCACAAAGCCGTGGAACCCGACTCGATGAAGTTCGCGAAGGCACTTTTGGAAAATGCCGGCGTCGCCGTGGTACCCGGCGCCGGATTCGGAACGGACGGTTACTTCCGCTTCAGTTTCGCTACCGATATCGATACAATCAGAACCGGAATTGAACGAATTGCGGATTTTGTCCGATCTTATCGGGAGTAGTTTCAGCGTCTAAACCAACGAAAGAGAGAATATGGATGCCTTCTATATTGCAAGACAACCGGTCATAGACCGTAACAACCGCGTATTCGCCTACGAGATACTCTTCAGGGGCAAGCAGCCAACGGAGGATCTCGACCGCGGAACGGTCATGACAGCGACCGCCATAAACAACCTGATAAACGTAATCGGTGTCGAAGATGTAATAGGTCCGCATCTGGGTATTATAAAGATTACACCCCTTTTCATCACCAGAAAACTGATAGAGGCTCTTCCGAAAGAGCGTCTCATATTCGCACTCTTCGAAGAGGACCTCACGAACCCGGAACTTCTGCAGACTCTCAAAAGATACAGGGAGGACGGCTATACGTTTGCACTAAATGATCTACGGGATCTCGCCGTGCTCAACGATGAGGATATTCTGGATATAGTGTCATATATAAAGATCGACCATGAGGCGATGGACGAGGGACAGATAGGCGAAGCTGTCGGAATCGCTAAAGAGCACGGTATAAAAACGATCTGCTCGAAGATAGAGACAAGAAGTGCGCATAAAGAGATGGAGCGGATGGAGTGCGACTATTTCCAGGGGTACTTTTTCAGCGAACCGGAGATTTTGGAGGAGCAGCCGATCAGGGCGGAAACAGGCTCGATCCTGATGCTCTGGAATCTTATCAGAAACGACGCCTCCACCGATGAACTGGTCGCCGCTTTCGAGCGCGAACATGCGATCACGCTGCAGCTTCTGCGCTTTATAAACTCACCCTTTTTCTCTCTTCGCCAGACCGTAACATCCATCAGGCACCTGATCACCCTGCTGGGACGAAACCAACTTTCGCAGTGGCTTCTGGTGATGCTCTTTGCCAAAGAGAGCCAGGGACAAAACGGCAACCATCCTCTGGTGCTTATGGTCATAAACAGGACGGAGCTGATGGTGGGACTTCTGAAGCTTATAAAACCGGGGGCTTCGAAATCGGAACATGAGACGGCATACCTCGTAGGAATGCTCTCTCTGATACACCTCATCTTCCACCGTCCGCCCAGGGAGATACTGCACCACCTTCACGTATCCGAAGAGATAGAGAATGCGCTCTTCGAAGGCAACAACATCTACGGCACCCTTCTGAACATGGTCAGGATCATAGAGAACAACGACATAGCGAAGATGAACGCCATGATGCAGAAGTACAGCCTCAGTACCAAGGAGATCAACCTCCTGTCACTCGAAGCGATGAAGAAGGTCAACGCCTTCGACGAGGCGCTGAAGTCCATGCAGGGGTAGCGCATCATAGTGATGCGCGTACCTTTTTTACCGCTTCGACCATATTTTTCAGGCTCGGCTTGACCTCTTCCCATCTTCTGGTCTTAAGACCGCAGTCGGGATTGATCCATAGCTGCCTTGCCGGAAGCACCTCCAGAAGAAGACGAATCTGTCTCTCTATCTCCTCTACACTCGGTATACGCGGTGAGTGGATGTCATAGACACCCGGTCCGACCTCCTTTTTGTAGGAGTGCTCTTTAAAGACCTTCAGCAGCGCATTTCCGCTCCTCGCCGTCTCTATCGATATGACATCAGCATCCATCGCCTCTATGGTATCGATGATGTCGTTGAAGTCGCTGTAGCACATATGTGTGTGTATCTGGGTATCCGGCTTCGCTACGTTCGTGGAGATCCAGAAGCTTTCGAGTGCGAACTTCTCGTAAGCAGGTCTCTGGGAGTCTCTTAGCGGATACCCCTCTTTGAATGCCGCTTCATCTACCTGTATCATCCCTATGCCCGCTTTCTGAAGATCGTCCACCTCGTCCCTTATTGCGAGGGCTATCTGGTAGCAGGTCTCGCTTCTGGGCTGATCGTCACGTACAAACGACCAGTTAAGGATCGTCACAGGTCCGGTAAGCATCCCCTTCATCGGCTTTTCGGTCAGACTCTGCGCATATTCGCTCCAAAAGAGTGTCATCGGTTCCGGTCGGCTAACATCTCCGTAGATTATAGGCGGTTTTACACACCTGCTTCCGTAGCTCTGAACCCAGCCGTTCTCGCTGAACGCTATGCCACGCAGTTGCTCTCCGAAATATTCGACCATATCGTTACGCTCGAACTCGCCGTGTACAAGCACCTCCAGGCCTATTTTCTCCTGAAACTCGACACACTCTTTGATGAAGCCCTTCATCTTCTCGACATACTCCTCTTCACCTATAGAGCCGTTTTTGAAATCTCTCCTTACAGCACGCACCTCAGGCGTCTGCGGAAAGCTCCCTATCGTCGTGGTGCACAGAGGGGGGTAGTTGAACCTTTCGTGTTGGAGGGCTATTCTACTCTCGTACGCCTCCCTCCTCTTTTTGAGCTCATCTATCCTACGCATCCTCTCTTCGACCGCGGGGTCGTGAATGAGTGTAGAGCTCTTTCTGTCCGCAACAGCATCCCTGTTGTGCGCATATTTTAGAGCCTCCTGCGCATCGAGCGAATCGGCCCCGTCGAAAAACAGCCTGCACAAAAGAGAGAGCTCGTCAAGCTTCTCCACACCGAACGCCAGCCAGGATTTTATCTTTTCGTCGAGTCTCTTTTCGTATTTCAGGGTATAGGGTACATGCAGAAGCGAGCAGGAGGTGGATACGACCATTCTCTCTTTCGGAACCCTGTCAGCAATCTCGTTGAGCAGAGAGAGTTTGCTCTCGATGTCGCTTATCCATATGTTTCTACCGTCTATTACACCGGCTATAAGGGTTTTGCCGCTCTCGGCAACGATATCGAGAATCTCCATATTCGCGCCGCCGTGTACGAAGTCCAGGCCTATCCCCTCGATCGGGGTCTGAACCAGCTGCGTAACAGCCTCTTTGGCATGGTCGAAATATGTCACTACATAGATATCGCTATTTTCGGCCGCACTGCACAGTCTGTTGTAGGCATCTTTCACCAAAAGAGACAATTCGCCGGCCCTCTGCGTAACCAGTATAGGCTCCTCTACCTGTATCGTCACCGAGTCGCCGAGGGCGTCAAGCTCTTCGAAAAGCGACACATAAGCGGGTAGGACCTCTGCAAAGAGTGTCAGTGCATCGGGATTGTACCCGTCAGTTCTCCTTGCGTTTGCAAGGAAGGTCAGAGGCCCTATTATATTTATCTTGGGATCTACCCCCTCGCTTTTAGCCGCTTCGTACTCCGCTCTTATCTTCGAGATATCTATCTTGTAGCTCATGCCTTCGCAGAGCTCAGGTACTATATAGTGGTAGTTTGTATTGAACCACTTTGTCATCTCCATAGCCGTATGGGTCTTGTCGCCGCGCGCCATTGCGAAATATCTCGCAGTTTTATCCTCTATGTCCCTGAACCTGTTCGGAACGAGTCCCAGGGTCTCTACCATATCCAGAGTCTGATCGTATAGAGAGAAGTCGTTGGTGCTAACCGCATCAATACCGGCATCTTTCTGATAGTTCCAGTGTCTTCGTTTGAGAGTGTCGGAGACCTCATTCACTTCGTCGAAAGAGGCTTCGCCTCTCCAGTAACTCTCGAGCACCTTTTTAAGCTCCCTCTGCTCACCAATTCTTGCAAAACCTGTCACCCAGCTTCTATATTTTTTAGACATAGCTTTCCTTTTTGAATATCTTTTATCTAACTGATGTTACGCAAATTCCGGGCAAAGCCCGCAATTTGGCAGGGCCTGACCGGCCCTGCAACCCCTTAAAGCTTCGAAATCTTAGATTCCGAGATAATTTTACGCTGTTTGCGTAAACAGCTCATATGCATATATACGTATAGATCTTTACGGTGCCTAAAGTAGTTGTGTTAGAAGATGGGTGGAGCAAGTCCTGTTTTCGTTTTGCGGCAACGGCAGAGCGTTCGCCTGAAAAATTTGCTCAGGTGAAAAAGGAGCCACGCCCTGCGTCTGAAGAGGCAGTTGCAGTGGCAGGGCTTGGAGTTGCCCCTTCGAAGCCTGTTGGAGCATGGACACTCAAACTCCCCGTCGGGCGGATCGTCCGATCCGTTTTGTTCAAAAAGAGAGTATACGGCCGCACGGGAGAGATAGGCGCTTTTCAGTGCATGCAACGCTATCTCGCCGTTTAGAGCCTGTATGGCTGTGAGCGTAAAGTATCTTCCTCTAAAGCCGTGGGGGTCTCTCATATCAATATCTGGCGCTTATTCCTATATAAAACGAGCGTCCAGAGGTCGCATATCCGTCTACCTCCTGATAGAACCTGTCAAATAGGTTTCTTATCTCTACCTCTCCTGTGTAACCTTTTGCGAAATTGTGCCTCAAAGAGAGATTGACAACCGCATACTTGCCGGTCTGAACTGTTTTGGCCGCATCGTCATACCTCTTACCGACATAGTAACCGTT
Source organism: Hydrogenimonas sp. (assembly GCA_015494675.1). The sequence goes on from WGAW01000064.1 coordinate 9,218, forward strand.
CAGGTTTACCGTATGCTCTTCACTCGGGTACCACGTCAAAGAGTAGCTGAACATATCGGAAGCTCTTCTGGGCAGATCGGCTCCGGCGGCATCCTGCGCCTTTATCAGGTGCGTATACCCCAGGTCGTACGAAATCAGCTCGAAAGCCGTACCCGAATATGACGCCTCCAGACCTTCGAACTTCGAACTGCCGACAACATTGTAGTAGCGAAACGTCGTATAACTGAAATCTATCAGGTTCTCTACCCGTCGGCTATAGTAGAGAGCCCTGAATCCTCCGTACTC